>NZ_JCAFYN010000011.1:0-94199 GCF_059374735.1 Enterococcus sp. GPZ-007
CATTGTTCGCTTTTAACTCATTTTACTTATTTTAATATTCTAGCTGCGTACCAAGCAGTGCCTTCTGATTTCCATCCTGCCTTAACTAAACTGTCTCTCTCAGAAGCTAATGGTGTGTAATGATGGCTATCTGCTTTTGCCGCCGCATTAGGATTATATAATCGATAAACTGGTGTGCTTCCACCGGAATACCAAGAAACCCCTTCGTATTTCCAACCTGCTTTGACTAAATTATCCTTTTCATAAGCATGAGGTGTGTAATGATGTCTTCCGTTATTCGGATTGTACATTCTGTATACCGAAGCTCCCGTTGATGGAGACACCCAACCAACACCTTCATAATTCCAACCAACATTAATCAAATTAATTGCTTCACTTGTTAATTGCGTATAGTGATGTTGGCCAGCGTTTTTATTGTAAAGTCTGAAAATAAAACGTTCATTCGCAGCTTGTCCCGTCGTACAAGGATAAACTTTTGGATCAGTGCTAGTTGCTTTTAAAATTCTTCTAGCAAAGCTTGGATAAAAATATTTAATATCAACGGAGGTAACATTTTGCCCTGGTTGAGGTGCATGGATCATTTGATTACTTCCGATGTAGATTCCAACGTGATAGGTTGCGCCTCTGCTACCATAAAAAAGTAAATCCCCTGGTTGTAAAGCGTTTAGATTAACTTCTGTACCATATTTCTCTTGATTGGTTGTTCCCATAGGTAATTCAACATTGACCGCTTGTTTGTAAACATATTTTACCAGCCCGCCACAATCAAAAGAGTTCGGACCAGAAGCTCCCCATACATACGGCTTTCCGATTTGAGCTCTCGCCTTCGAAACAACAGAGTTTTGTTGACTGGTTGCACGACTCATCGGCGGCAAATTTGCTGCTTCGATCTTAGGTATATTCATAATCTGTTCAAATTGCTGCTCAGTAAAGCCAGCTTGGAGCGCTTTTGATTTTTCAGAATAATGTGAATCCGTCGAATCATTCTCTTTCTTTTCTTCTTTTTGACTCTCTTTGTCAGCAGTTTCTTTTGTAACTTCTTTTACGGAACTATCCACTGTTTCGACACTTTTCAGTGCATTTGTCCTACTTTCTGAGCTTTGAATCGTACTGCTGCTCGTGATTTCGGTAGCAGTTGAAGAACTAACAGCTTCTTCAGCATTTGCCAATGTATTTGTCGCAAATGTAGTAACACTCAATAAAGACAGTGATGCACTAAACAAAATTAATTTAAAACTCTCTTTCATGTAAACTCCTTTTGTATTCATTCTTAGCGAACAATGAAATATGAGAAAAACTTCTTGAATGGCTGAAACAAAACTATTTGTAATGCCTGTTCTTGCTCACCTCGCTTTCATGGCTAAACTATAGATTAAACGCTTTGTGAAAAAAACAGGAATAGCCTCAATGGTCGATTTTTCACCTCAAAAACCGTTTATAGCCAAAAAAATACCGGAAACGACCAAATTCAGACCGTTCGCGATATAAGGCTTAACAAAAAGAAAGTATCCATTTAAAATTTTTCATAAAGGAGGAATGGTATGAACTCATCGATTTTCGTAGAATCCAATAAAGGGGCTGAAATTATTTCAGCCACAGATTTACTATACATCACAATTGATGCCAACAGAGAACATAACCTATGTTTTGTTACGAAGAAGAAAAAACACTATTGCAAAGGGGATTTGAACAACTTTGAAAATAGTCGTTTTAATTGGCTATTTCGCTGTCATCGTTCATTCATTGTTAATTTACTAACGATTAGGGAGGTTAACAAATATGAGCGACTCATTTATTTTTTGAATGACGATTCAAATAACAGTTGTCCTTTTTCAAGAAGAAAATACTCCCCATTAAAAGACTCGTTAAAAGAACTTTCTTTAACGGAAAACATAATGGAATGAATGGCTATACTTTAAAACTTTCATTTACCATTTCTTATTGTAGTTATAGGATAAATAGATTACAATTCATAAATAATGAGAATAAGATCACAAGAGGTGTTAACAATTGTCGCACAGCCTTACCCTATTTCTATTAAAGACCATTCAAGCTCAAAATTACATGAATAAAAGCTGAGTATGAGAACGTTAGCTATTCGTTAGAAATTTTGTTCATAAACATTTTTAAGAGCGTTCAAGTTTACACGACTGCTTTTATTTTTGGTGTACTAGCAGAAACATTTATCATGAACTTAGCATATGCCCTTTTGCGTTGGTCAGCTGGCGGGTGGCATGCGAAATCTTCCCTCAACTGCTCTATTTTTGGAATCATTTCGTTTGTTGGTATTCCATTCGCTTTACAAAAAACGGAATTTCTTTTGACTTTTCACTGGTCGCTGCTCTTATCCCTACTGATTCTATTTTGTGTTTTACTTTATGCACCAGCAGACACAGAAAAAAATCCCTTAGTTAGTGTAAGTGAACGGAAAAGAAAAAGAAGGCTGGCGCTTTTCACTACGACATTCCTTCTATGCATAGGTTTACTACTAGTAAAGAGTCCATTAAGAACGTTAATCATTATCGGGTTATTGGTGGAAATAATAATGATTCATCCACTATTTTATAAATTAACTAAAAGGAGTTACAAAAACTATGAAAAATATCAAGTACAACCATAATTATCTTCTGAGAGCAATTTCTAAAGTTCTTATTGCAGCTTCGATCTTACTATTAGATCATTCTTGTATTATCTGGGGATACGAACCAGATAATCCAAACATAAATAAAATGGTTTCTGATGAATAGAACAGTACTACTTGTAATAGTCGTCATAATCTTTGTTGAAAGCTTCTCCCAAATAGTCATATTTTCTAAGCTAATCAACAAAAGAATTCCAAAAAAATTTGTTATTATATTTCCGATAATTTCTGCTATTACATATTTTGTTTTTAATTTTGGGATTTATATAAGCACAGTAGCCTATTTTTTAATAGTTGGAAAAATTCTAGTTAAGAAGGACAATTATAATACAATTTGGTTTTACACTATTTATACAATTTTTTCTTATGCTGTGTTTGCATTTTTTATGAACTCATCAGTACAGTTCCTAATTGGTGAAAATACTTTTAGCCAATACATGTACCTAATCAATATGACCATATCTCCTCTTTTTTCAGTGGTATGCAATCTGATTTTGTTGCGTATACTTCGACCAAGTATCTCGTTTTTAGAAAAGAACCAAGACTCAGTGAATCAATACTTTTTTCTATTGATAAACAGTTTATTAACTGTTTGTTACACCATTCAAGTTGGAAACTATTGGATAGAACAATTTTTATTGACGGGGACTAATCCAATTCGAAAATATTTAATCGCAATTTTCATCTTGATTATCGTTATCTTAGTAGTTTATTTAAACCAAAAAACCCGTGAGTTAGACAAACAGCGCATTCAGCAATTGAAGGATAATCAACTAGCTGATCTAACCTCTTATGTCCAACAAATTGAATCCATGTACAGTGAGCTCCGAAGTTTTCGCCATGATTATCATAATGTTTTGATCAGTTTAAATGAAAGTATCAAATCAAAGGATATTTTTGTCATAGAGAAGACGTATAAAGAAATTTTGAATAGAGAGGGAATTACATTAGATGACGATCACTATTCGTTAGGGAAACTAGATAATCTAAAGACACTCCCCATCAAAGGGATTTTTTCTACCCATATCATTCAAGCTTGGCAGAAAAATATTCCAGTCCATTTAGAAATCGATGACACGATTCAAGACGAGCCGATTGAGATTTTAGATTATGTGCGTATTACTTCGATCTTATTAGATAATGCGATTGAAGCAGCTGAGAAAGCTAAAAAACCTTTTTTGACGATTGTTTTCTTGAAAGACGAATCGAAAAGAGAGCTTCAGCTAATTATAGAAAACGCTTGTCTTGATGAATCCATTGATATCACTAAAATTTTCAAAAAAGATTATTCAACAAAGGGTGAAAATCGTGGCTTAGGTTTAGCAACGGTCCATTCCATTCTACAAAACTATCCGAATCTTTCATTACAAACAGAATATCAAACAGGTTTGTTTCGACAAGTTTTGATATTCAAGGAGGAGCTTCCGCAATGAACATTTTCATATTAGAGGATGATATTCTGCAACAGCAACGCTTAACATTTATCATTGAAGAAATATTGTTGGAAAAACACTGGTCAGCCAAATCAATACTCACTACCTCGAGACCAGAACTTTTGTTAGAAAAAATACAAGAAACCGTTGAACAAAACATTTATTTTTTGGATATTGAAATAAATGGTGAAAAGAAAAAAGGCTTAGAAGTCGCAAGTCAAATTCGAAAAATGGATCCTTACGGAGTGATCGCCTTCATCACAACCCATTCTGAATTTGCGCCAATCACTTATGCTTATAAGGTTTCCGCTTTGGACTTTATTGCTAAGGACAATCCGGTCGATGATGTCAAAAAGCACTTGATTGGTTGTTTCGAGAGCCTCTTGAGTACGCGTTCAACTAGTAAAAAAGAAGAAACGTTTATGTTCAGTAACCAACACACGAGTTTTCAGGTTCCCTTTTCTGATATACACTATTTTGAAACAACCGAGATTTCTCATAAACTTCGTCTGATATGCAAGTCACGTTTAGTAAACTTTTACGCGACGCTTGGTGAGATCGAGAAATTGGACAGCCGTTTCATAAAGGTTCATCGCTCTTTTGTTGTCAATGTAGAGAATATCACTCATATTGATCGCTCAGAAGGATTAATCCATTTTGAAAACGACCATTCCTGCAGCATCTCACGAAGGAAAATCAAAACCGTACTTGAGAAAATGAAAAATGTGAATCCAATCGTCCAAAGTAAACAAAAAAAGAAAACCAACCTCAGAAAGGAATACTGAGAGCGGGTTTCTTTTTTTGTACAGGAAAAATTAACACTATGTTTCTTGATGTTAAGGAAATACCAAAATCTAAGAGTTCCACTTTTGTATCTATACCAATAATGGACATGTTTGAAAATTAGATCCGTTTTTCAGGTGCAGCTCAAAATCAAATTGATAAAAAAATTTCGAGCTCCTCAATTTTTTAACATTCGATACTCCTTCATACCAAAAATCTCATATCATCTATTCTACAAAACCGGCAGTTGATCTTCTCCAATCAAGCCATTTGCTAGACAATAGTGATAGATACCCTCGTCTGCTACGTGTCCGATGATTTCATCAGCGATTTCTTTTAAATCTTCGGATGCATTGTCCATCGCTAATCCCCAGCCAACGGCTTCAAGCATCTCAATGTCATTATTACCATCCCCGAAGGCAATCGCTTGAGATTTATCAAAGCCATAATAATCCAGCATTTGTCTGATCCCAGTTCCTTTACCGCTGCTAGTTGGAATAATGTCCACCGCGCGATCCCACCAAGCAGTAATCTTTGAATCAGTTGTCTGCTTCATTACTTCTGCGTACTCCTCTTTGCGAGCGCTAAGCATTAATTGAAAGATTTCCTCATTCTGTATGGTCGCATCAAAGTCCTCTGACACAATCACTGGTTGGTGAGCGAAAGCAAAATACTCAGCTAAATCCGCATCGGTACCGTTCGTAATCGTTTTGTCGCTTGAGGCGATCGCTACCGGACGGCTCAACATCTTCGCATTTTCGACAATCTGTTCCACGTCTTTCTGAGGGATTGGATTTTTATAGATGCTCTCCTTTTGGTTAAAACAATAAGACCCATTAAAGGTCAAAAAAGCATCAAATGTTAGGCCCTCAAACTTCGGCAAGGCGATCGGACTTCTACCCGTCGCAATGCAAAGAATAATTCCCTGCTCTTTAAGCGCTCTCAAAGTTGCTAGCATCTTCTCTGAAATTTGTTTTTTCTCCATATCAATCAACGTACCGTCTACATCAAAAAAAATAATTTTTACGTCGTTCATTATGCTCCACCTTCTCCTACTTACAATTCTGTGTATTTCATGTTCGATCTTCACTTTTCACCCATTTTCCCATAGACGATTGGTTTTTTCTGCTAAAAACGCGTATTTATTACTAATCTTTAATTTCTGTGACTTCGTTTTTTTGCATTATTGTCTGGAATACCTCTAAAAAAAGACCGAACACTTTGATCCTCGTGTTCGATCCGTTTTTACCTAACTAAGCTGATCCAGGACATTTGCTATCTCGTTCAAGACTTCTGGGTCAGTTTCAGTTTTTTCTAATTCCCGCAATAGACTAATTGTTTCATCCGGTGCTTTTTTTGTCAGCTGGCCCAAAGCCCAGACAGCGGTGCCGCGAATGACTGGACGCTGGTCCTGTAAACAGGCTTGAATTTCTGGCAGTGCTTCTTTGCCGCCGAGGTTGGCTAAGGCGATCAACGAATTGCGTTGCAGCGGTTTTTTTCCACGCCAGGAGCCGGCCAAATGTCCGAACTGTTCTTTGAATTCGCGATTCGAGATAGATAACAGCGGTGCTAGTTTAGGCTGGACTTCATCGACTTTTGGCTCCATCTCTTCATGAAAATGGAAATCTTTGCCGCGATTATACGGACAGACGAGCTGGCAAATATCGCAGCCATAGATCACATTACGCATTTTTTTCCGATATTGCTCCGGCATCATGCCCTTTGTTTGTGTTTGATAAGAGAGGCATTTTTTCGCATTCATGCGTCCGTCTCCCAATAAGGCTCCGGTTGGACAGCCCGTAATGCAACGTGTGCAATCACCGCAGCCGTTTGGGACTGGCTGATCTGGCTCAAACTGGATATTTGTGATGATTTCACCAAGATATACGAAAGAACCGTATTCCTCCGTAATCAATAATCCATTCCGGCCAATAAAACCCAAACCTGCTCGTTGAGCAACTGCGGTATCCACTAGCTCACCAGTATCAACCTGCGGTGCAAAGCGCCACTCAGCTTGAAGCTGCTCCGATTCAGCCTGCTCTTTAATAAAGGCAATCAGCTTTTTCAGCCGTTCTTCTAATATATTGTGATAATCCGTTCCCCACGAAGCTCGCGCAAATTGCCCACGTTTTTCATCGCAAGGAACTTTTTCGTGAATTTTGGTGGGATACGCCAAAGCAATCGCGATGATACTTTTGGGAGCTTCAAAGGTTTCTTCTGGATACAGCCGTTCTTTGATATTTTGGTGTTCAAAACCAGAAGTATGACCCAGCGAGCGCTGTTCAATCAAGGATTCCTCCAAATAATCGAAAGGCTCCGCGGTTGTAAAACCAATTTTATCGATCCCTAACTGCTTGCTTTCAGCGATGATCCGTTCTTTTAAGGTTTGCATCGTTCCACTCCTAGTTCGTATTAAGGAATTCATTTTTTTATAACCAAAAAATGAGTCTGGTTCTCACCACGTATGTCATTCTACTAAACCTGCTAAGACAAGCTCAGTAGAACCGATATCCTTATATGAATTACAGGGCTACTATATCACATCTTCTTTACTTGCAAAAGAAATCACCTGCTTCGACAGAGTGCTTTAAAAGTTTCCCAGCATCTTTTTTAAGTAATGATAGAAGTAACCATTCATCTGGTACACTCCACTCCAAACAGTCATCAATCCCATCATCTATCTCATAGACGGTTGCTGATATCCTTCTCTAGTTATGTAAAATGAATATCCGAAAGTTATAATGAAAAAGCTTTTTCCTTAGAATCTGATAATGGCTGAACGCTATTTTAATGAATCATTGCTTTATCACAAGAAAATAAGTTGATGACAAATCCTCTGTGGCTCCCCCTTCGAGCATTACAGAGAGGTTTGTACAGTGAGAGTAACATCGTTTAATTTCTCGACCCTGTATTTTCTCAAAATATTTCAATCCCTTGTCACTAATATAACGATTAATTAGCTAGTATAGGACTTATCTCCCCATTAAATATTAAGAATCCTTTAAGCAAAATAGAATAAGCAAAACTTTTTTTGATGCTTTTTCACCCTGTAAACACTATCAAATCAGCATTTCTACCCAATGCATAAAACCCAAAATGTGTCAAAGTGAGAAAAAATTTTTTTGCCTATGAAAAATGCACACTCATTTCATTTTAATGTGAGTAAAATCCCGGTACAAAGCTATTCCTAGAAAAAACGCGATGAAAATCGTGCAATTTTGCCCCCAAAAATGTAATTTTGCCCGTTTTGACCAAGTTTGTGTTGGGGTTTATCGTTTAGTCACCGGCCGGAATAAAAATTCAATCAAGAGAAAACAATGATGATTCAACACATCGGAAACAAACTACAAGTAGAGATCGACGCAGGTGGAGAAAAAGTGAAGAAAATCAGCTTCCAAAATGTGATCGAAAATCCAAGCGAAGAAAAAGTCCTTTAACTAGGAGAAATCATGAAAGGGTTATCTGTAGAAGGCAGCGAGCTATATGGCGTAGTTCTAACCAGCCAATCACGCTACACCAACTAACGAAAGGAGAAAAACGAATTCTAAAAATCGTCACAACATTCTAAAATAGCTTTGGCAAGAATCAAATCTGGAGTTTCAATAATCCAGACAGTACCAAAACAGACACTGAGATCAAGGGTCTGTTAGAACGCATGACGGAAGTGAAGCTTTGTCAGAAAAATGGCGCAGAACTCTTCCACACGGTGGAAAGCGCAGTACGTCGAAACGATTGAACGAATTATTTTTTAGGAAAAGCATTGAGGAGCGGCGGTAACGCGGCCGCCCTCCTCTACCATGAAAAAGAGAGGATGAGAACTTATGATGATTGTACAACCCCTGTCGTTCCGACAGCTATTTAACCTAAAACCGAAAACACTAGAAACCCGTATCACCAATTTTTATCAAGCTACACAAAACAGCAGTGTCACAATCCAATACATCTTAGCCATAAAGGCACGCAATCAGCTGGGAGCGACGGAGTTTGATCACTTTCTAAAGGATCTAGTCCGTGAACTGTTTATGAATACCAAGGCGACACGTACCATGAAACGGTTTTTCCATTATTTTGAGGATTACTTTATGGCACCCGAGTGGCAGACGTTGAGTTCGAAGATCGTTCCACAAAAAGTCTCACCACAAAAGAACTTTGGCGAAAAAGTCGTGTCAAAAGTCCGTTCCTTCTTTTCATTTGCCCGTCCCGAAGAAACCAATGAACCTTGAAAGAATAAGCTTTAACAAATAATCTACGCAGAAAAAATTGACAGAAAGGAAACAGAACAATGACCGAAGATTTAATTGTGACCTTTGGTAAAGGCGATGGCAGCACCCACGACTGGACCTATAAAGGTTTAGGCCCTGGCCTACAAACACCGAAGATCAAAGAAGCTTGCGAACTATTGACGAAGTTAGATATTTGTACACAAAACGGCGTAAAACTATTTGATTCAGTGGTAACGGCAAAAATCGTAACCCACATCGACACCGTGATGTTCGATTCGGAAACGGAGACGAAAGGTCTTACCTATTACGGAAAACCATCGCGAAAAACAAGCTGTGAAGAAGTGCGATGCTTTATTGCGGCGGATGAACTGGAAGAAAAACCGGCGGTACCAAAGCAAACGGTTTTGCCAATAACCTCATATGGTCGCTATTTCAAACAGTTAACAGCGATTGAACCAGCGGAAAAACCACAGATAAAAGTGGAGAAAGACGCTCTGCCACAACCAACAAGAAAGCTGAATGAAATTATTGAGCAAAATCATGATTCTGCAACACTGACTGAGCCTGATTCCAGCCAAGACACAAAAGTTCGAACCGGACTTCTGCAATGGCTCCACAGGGTCAGGAGGAAAAATAAAGAAGGACCAGAAATCCCTCGGGAATAGCCTTTTCGCGAGCAAATTCGATCATTGACAATTTCATAACTGCGTAGAAGAACAACTTTTTTACTGACATCTGCGACGAAAATCGCAGGTGTTTACAGACTATTTTAGAAAGGAGGTATGTACATGAACCTTTTAGCAAATGCATCAGGAGGAACCCTGATCGAATATTTATTCGGCGAAAGTGTATCGATTATGGGTGTTTTTCTGACGATGGTTGGACTGGATCTCACACTGGATACGTTAAAGCCTTAAAAAGTCATACTTGGGTGTCCTCCATTAATCTTTATGGACTGTTTACAAAATTTATCACCTTCTCCACCATCATCTGTACCGCGACACTAGACAAAATTGCGCCAACCGTTGGAGTTACTCTACCCATAAATGTCGCACTGATTTGGACGGCTTTACTAATTGTTTATGAAGTCGGCTCGATTCTGGAAAAAGCCCGTGAATTCGAATTGAAAATCACTTGGCTGCAGAAATGGCTGCGAATCTTTGAACGAGATGTTGGGGAAAAACTGATAAAGACGATCAAGAAAACGATGTCCGATGATGTCCGCGATAAGGAAGCGATTTGGAAGTTTCAGTATTCGCATATTAGCAATGATCACAATATAAGAAAAAACGGTATGGGTGCAGTCTCACACGAATACCGTTTTGAGTAGTTTCTAAATTCTTAGTCTTCATCTACCTTCTAAACTGCGCATCGTACAAGCCTCGATACGACCCGCCTTTTGCCATCAGCTCTTCATGGGTTCCTTGTTCTAAGATGCCTTCGGAGCTGACCACGACAATGCGGGTTGCGTGTTTGATCGAAGCTAATCGATGGGCAATAATCATGGTAGTCCGCCCTTTTGCTAAAGAATTTAGGGATTCTTGGATCACCTGCTCTGTTTCGGTATCTAAGGCTGAGGTTGCTTCGTCTAATATCAAGATTGGCGGATTTTTAAGGAACATCCGGGCAATCGCTACCCGTTGTTTTTGTCCGCCAGAAAGCTTGACGCCTCGTTCGCCGATCTGAGTATCGATCCCCTCTGGCATTTGGTCTAAGACGCCTTCAAGATGGGCAAGCTTCGCCGCTTTCATGATGTCTTCATCACTAGCGTCCAAACGTCCATAAGCGATATTTTCACGAATACTGCCGGGAAACAGGAAGACATCCTGCTGGACGATCCCGATTTGATTGCGGAGAGAAGCGAGCGTCATATCACGGATGTCTTGGTTGTCGATCGTAATCCTCCCATCAGTGACTTCATAAAAGCGTGGCAATAAATTACACAAGGTAGTTTTCCCCGAGCCGCTTTGACCGACAAAGGCCACAGTTTCTCCGGGTTGAATGGCTAGGTTCACGTGATTTAGCACTTTTTTGCCATCTGCATACGAGAAGGAAACATCCTCATACTTGATATCACCAGATAAATGCGTCACATTTACCGCATTCGGCTGGTCAACGATAGTGGGCTTTTTGTCTAGCTCTTCTGTTAGACGTTTGAAGCCAGCGATCCCTTTAGGGTAGCTTTCGATCATGGTGTTAACCTTTTCGATCGGACGAACAAAGACATTTGCCAGTAAAATAAATCCGACAAATTGTCCATTCGTCAATTCACCTTGAATCACATAATAAGACCCAAAAATCAGTGTAAACAAGTTAATCAAGCGAATCAGCAAATAGTTATAAGCGGAACTGACCGCCATGATTCGATAGAAGAGAATCTTTGACTTGCGGTAGGCCTCACTCAGACCGCCAAATTTGTGATACTCGTGTTCTTCATTAGCGAAAGATTGCGTGACCCGAATTCCGCTGACGGATGCTTCAACACCCGCATTAAATTCTCCTAAATCTTCATAAATCCGCGTGTTGACATTGGTCATTTTCTTATTGAAAAAGACTAACGCGAATGTGATCAATGGCAGCAAGGCAAAGGTCGCGAGTGCTAATTTCACATGGGTATTGAGCATCAATAGGAATGAACCCACCAGTGTCATAACTGTAATAAAGACATCCTCCGGACCATGATGCGCGACTTCCGATATTTCGAATAAATCCGTTGTTAGGCGACTGATCAGTTTTCCAGTCTTTTGATTGTCGTAATATTCATAGGGCTGCGTCTGCAAATGGGCAAATAATTCGCGCCGCATATCGGTTTCGATGTTGACACCCAATTTGTGTCCAAAAAAGACCACAATATATTGCAGGATCGTATTCAACACATAAAAGGAAAAGAGCGCGAAGCAAGCCAACAAAACCACGCGAAATTCTTTTTGCGGCATGATTTTATCGATCACCTGATTCACCGCCACTGGAAACGCCAGCTCCAACAAACCAGCAAACACCGCACAGGTGAAGTCCAAAATAAACAGACTCTTATATGGACGATAATAACTAAAAAAACGTTTTAACATCTTTGTGACTCCTTTGCGAAAAATTTGAATCTTAAAAAGTATGCTTGTTCAAGAACTCTGTTCATTATAGCAATATCCTAGAAAAAACAGAGAAAATTTTGCATCAATTTGATAAAAAAGCATTTCGGGATCGCGCTGATTACTACTCAAAAAGATCCTTTATCTCTCTTGGACTCACTTCCACCCACTGCTTTTCTAACCGCAGTTTCATCTCATCGCAGCAAAACGCCTCTTTCACTGGCTCCGTTAATAAAATGATTCGGATATTTTTTCCATGGATAAGATTTTGCATCAAGAAATAGGTCAGCTCAGAAAAACTCGCGGCACCAATATAACCTGATACACCGTTTTTATCCTGATTATTTAGAAAAAAATATCTGCAGTCTCGATATTTTTAAAAAATAACGTTAGAATTTCGGGATATTCTTCTGCCAGATTTCCACTTGACCTTGGGTAATCGACCACTTCTATTCCAGCCTGTTCGAACTCTTCCTGCAGCTTCTGATAATCCTTTTGAAAAGCAATGCTTCCTGATATGACGGCTCTCATCACGCATCCTCCAACTCTCTTCATAGTTCAACTTAGATCCTCTAAATGAATTACCCCATCAATTGATTTAGGATGTTACTCCCCTGATTTTGTATTCGATAGTTGATAAATCAAGAAAATCATGACTATTTCCCGTTAAACTCATACCTCGTTTGACGAAAACAACCCCTTCAGCATAATCTTGAACACAACAGCGATCAAAAATGAACTGGAATTTGAAGCGAAATACCCAACCTTCAACGCCGCAGTTGCTGCGGATGCATTATAGATATCAAAAAAAAAGTAAAAACGCGAGCCGTTTCTACTCTTTTTTGATGTCTTGCAGCAGACTCATCAATTCAAAGCCGGTGTTCACCTTCGAATAGATCGAGCAAACCACAAACAGGCGTTTACCAGCAAAGTCGACGTTTTTGAAGCGTCTTGAGGATGCCGGAATATGATGATGCCCATGAATCGCGCCAATAATATTGTATTTTTTGAATAGTTCTTCGATTCTTGGTTCTTCACAAATATAATCCTTATTATAAGCATCGCTGGTTTCTGGCAGCAGGCTTAATTCATTGAACAAAGGCGCGTGAGAGACGATCACCGTTGGTATCTCAACATCTTCATCTAAGATTTTCTCCAATGATTCTAAAATAAAGCGTTGGAGCGCCTCTTTTCGTCTGACTAATGCCACCGGGATCGTCAGTCCGACATAGCGAACCCCCTCATGAATCAGACTGGCATTATTCAGCAGCTGCATTTTCGGAAAGCGATTAGCGATTTCTGATTTGACCACTTCATAAAACTCGTGCTCGCCTGTTGGCAATAAATACCACGCCTCATCTGGATCAGCCAGAAGTTCTTTGAACCATTCATAATTGAAAAACGGGCGCCATTTATCCCACGCTGCATCTGTTCGACCGGTCGTTTCAGGTAAAACATCGACTAATTCGTGCCCGCCAATGACATAAAGTCCTTCGATTTCTGGGTCTTTTACATGAGAATCCGACACATCACCCACCAACACATTGAAATTCCGATTAACAAATGGCAGTTTTCCTTCTTTGGCGTGAATATCCGAAACCACGTTAACTATATTACGATTCTCAGTCGAGTGAACATTTTTGAAATATTTTTCCGCTTCATCCGGATGGACGCTGTGAGCGATGTAATTTTCTCGTGTTCTAGCCAGTTCCTCGCCATATTCTGAGCGTAAAAGCGGCTGGGTATTGACCTGTTGAACGGCTTCCGTGGTAGCCAAGGCATTTTCGACCCCCTGCTTCACTTCTTGCGGCAGTAAGGACAAAGCTGATTCAATATCGGAATGGATCGTCAAGCCCTTATCAAGCAATAGCTGATCTTGTCCCACTGCATCTAACAATTGAACATCTTTCCCGTCAATCATCAACGGCAACGAATTCGCCACTTGAACGACAAAATTTAAATACTCAGAGATATAACCCGCAATCCCGGTTTTGACATTTTCGCTAAAGAGAAATTTACCAGCGAGATTGGCAGACAGCGGCCCGGTCTCATCATGCTGCATCAGCCGTCCGGCAATTTGGATCTCCAACAGCGGATTCTGTAAAATCGCCTTGTAGGCTTGCTTGACTTCAAAGGAATTTTCCGCAACGCGATTCCCCGTCACTTGGAAGATGCTCAGCGTTAAATATTTCTCGACTGTCGTTTGATGAAGCTCAATGTAGCGCCGAATTTCTTCTGGATGCAGTAAATATTGGATCGCGGCCCGTTGAATATAATTTCGAGCCGTATCATAAGGAATCGCGGAATACACCAGATCCCCCTTCGAAGAGATCGCCATCGAATGATTCCGCGTATTATAGGTTAATTGAAAATAATCATTTTTAAAAACCGTCTTATTGACCGGGCGTCGTTTGTTTTCAGGATACAGCTCGATCCGTTCGGCCAGCATTGGCGGAAGCGCCGCCTGCATAAGCTGATTTCGTTGTTCAACCAATTGATTGATCGGATCCTTCTTTGATTTCATGGAATCACCTCTCTTGGCGTTGCTCTCCTGTATATTAAACCTATTATAGCGTGCCTCGTCAAATCAAGGAATAGCTAGCTCACGTTAGAGTATTCATTTTTTCTTCAGACATCATTAGGCTACACAGCACAATCGCTTTTTTCTCTATCAAAAAACGAGTTACGTTCGATCAGTAATCCCTGCGAAAAGCGTCACTCGCAAAAATCGTTTAGAGTCGCAACACTCTAAACGATTCATCAACTAGTTATCTTCGAACATTCATTTTTCGGACGGTTTTACTGAGGTCCTTTAGCCACGCTTCCTTTTTCTGCAAATAAGCCGTTTTATCATTGGTAAACTGCGCTTCCTCAAGGAGCTTGAGATAGCTTTCCCAGCGTTCAGGTGCCAGTTCACCATTTGCCAGCGCTTCTTTGATAGCACAGCCCGGCTCACTTTGATGGTGACAATCCTTGAATTTACAGTTGCCAAAATAGGCTTCTACATCGGCAAAGGTTTGCTCCAATCCTTTAGAAACATCCCACATACCAACCTCTCGCATGCCGGGTGTATCAATGATCTTTGCACCGTTGTCCAGAGTAAATAGCTGGCGATGGCTGGTCGTATGCCTGCCGCGGCTGTCATCCTCCCGAACGGCCTGTGTCTCCATAATTTCTTTCCCCAGCAAACGATTGATCAAGGTTGATTTGCCCACACCCGATGAACCAACTAGTACCACCGTTTTCTCTGGTTGCAAATATTGCCTTAGCTCAGCCAGTCCTTCAGAAGTCACTGCACTGATTGGATACACTTCGGTGCCAAGCGCGATCTCTTGGGCTTCCGCAAGCTGCTCCGAATACTCTTGGATTTTATCTGTTTTCGTTAATAGCACGATTGGAACCCCGCCGGATTGCCAGCCGAGTGTCAAGTAACGTTCCAACCGGCGCGGATTAAAATCATGATTCAACGATTGCAAGATGAAAATATAATCAAAATTCGCCGCAATCATTTGCTCTCGCCCTTCTGCCGAATCCATCCGCGACAAGGCAGAACTGCGGGGGAATGTCCGCAAAATAATACTGTGGTCTTTTCCCTGCCAGTCGATCGCGACGTAATCCCCTGTCGTCGGGTAGATTTCCTCCTCCAAGTCATAATGACCGCGCTTGACTCGGGCAAAACCACTGCCTTTATCACAAGCAATTTCAAATAAATCTTTATGCACCGCTGTCACCTGCGCAATTATTTCTGTTTGATTGTCCTTAGTTGTTTTCATAGATGATCTCTTCTCCTTTTTGATTAGAGATATCTGCCAAAAATAAATGGTTCACCTAAAAGTATACGAAAAAAAGACGATAGTCATACTATCGCCTGAGAATTCAACATTATGATTCACTCGACAGATATCACTTCTATAAGCACACCAAATAAACCTAGGTCTATTTGATTATTCAGCTCATTGAATTAGATACCTGCGACACTCACAAGACATACTCCATTCTTAAATAGGTGGATTTATTTTCACTATCAGTATATCAAACACACATAAACAAAGGCAATGTTAAAAAATGACGAATCCAAGAATTTTATAATGCTTTCCTGCGTAATTTACTTAAACAGAAAAATAACAAATGATATGCACCTTTAATAATTTCATTTCGTAATAAATTATTGAAGAGAATGATTCTTCAATCAGTGTTAGCATGTCATAGGAAAAGGATGGGATATTGATGGAATACATTATTGGCAATGAAATTACGACGATCGACTGCCACGGGGAGAAAGTAACAGGAATCATTGAACGAATCAATGTAAATACGATCATTGTCGGGACGACAACGATGAAATATGTCTGTCTCAAAAACCAGAAAAGTGCATAATAATAGGCAACGTACTCGGTTATGGTACGTTGCCTTCTTAGAATTTTCCATACATTTTTAATCAAGCTTACTATTGACGTAAAGAAATTGAATACCTAACAAAACTCCAAGGAAAACAGCATTTGCGATCAAAAATAGATCCTCTGACCATGGTCGTATCAGTAGCGTAAACACGAGTTGGACACCGCCAAAAACAAACGAAGAATTTCTGACAGCCAGCTGCGCTTTCCTCCAATTTTCTGGATTTTTCACTGCTCTAGTTGAGCGAAAGCCGTAGACTGATTGCCTTCGATAGTGATCCTTTTGAGCGATCACCGTCTCTAAAACAGGCATAAATACTAAAAAAGGATGTGTGTTTTTCTGGAAGTAACATCGACCATTAGTATGCCATTATTTCTTTTATTATTAGTAATTATTTTTGCTTTCGCCACTTATCGTATATTTATCTTTCGTAGATATGATCTGCTCTTTCCTTTTTTCCGAGGAGATAGCCAAAGCGGGAAAGCAATTGTCCAATGTACTAGCATCATCGTCTACATCACTGCTTTATCATTCATCGCTATCAGCTCATGGTTATGTTTCCAATAATCAGTTAAAATCTAACGAGAATTTTTGAACAGCACTCGACTCTTGGTTGAGTGCTATTTTATTTGCCCACGAAATGAAAATCTAAAAATCATTTTACGATATACTGGAAATACGGAATGTCAGCACCTCTGACATCCTTAAAGGAACTTTGCCACAAGCGCGATCTTTAAATAAGCAAGAAATTTTCTATCATAGAAGTAGAGGGAGGAAAAAATGAAAAACTTTTCTAATCGATTAAAAGAGGAACGAAAGCGACAAAATATGACTCAGCAGGATTTAGCAGATCAGCTTCATGTCTCAAGGACAAGTATTTCCAATTGGGAGGTTGGCAGAAATTATCCTGATCTGGAAGTCCTTGTTCGATTGAGCGAAGTACTGAATCTCTCACTGGATCATTTATTGAAGGAGGATATCGATATGGTAGAAGATTACTCGCAAAAAATTAAAACAAGTAAGAAAAAAAGTACCATCATTAAGGTTTTAGCGGGAATACTGATCGGGCTTTTTGTTGTTACAGGTTTGAGTTTGAAACTTTTTGTGGTTGGCTGGGACGTTGAAAGTAAGAATGTTCGTATTGACTATGCAAAGACACCCGATAATAATGCGACTCTTAGAATTGGTTCAAAAAATAATCGTAAAGTCGAACTGGTAAAAAATGGCTCGGACGAAATGCGGGTTGTTGAAAAATTCGAACCCTTCTTTATAAAACGATCACAGAAATTCAGCTACTACTCTATTCATTCAACTACTGAGCAATTTCAACAATTAAAGTTCAAAGATAGGAAAGTCTCGATTAACTGGACGATCATTAATAACGCGGACAAACAATATCGCTATCAAAAATACCCGCTGTGAGAACTTAACAAACGTAAAGCCGAATGACCATTTACTTTCTAAATTGAAAGCTAATGGTCATTCGGCTTTATTATCGTAATGCAGAGAAGCTTTTTTGGGGCTCCTCATAATTTTATTTTCCTAAGCCCGTTACTTCACAAAATTATCGGTGACATCCACCACAATCACATTCTCTTCCAGTAAACACAACTCCTCCATTAACAGGCGTTTCATCTCTTCCTTCGTCAGCAGCGATCTCCCTCTGAAGACCCCTTCTCCATAAACCTGCCAAGTCGCGGCGTCTTTGATTTTTGCATGTTGGATAATATTTGGTGCAGGTTCTACTTTGATTGAGACAATTAAGTCATAGTGAACTGCGTCATTTTTTGTTGAATCTCTTGAGTGCTTCATCAGCAAGTAAATGATAACAAACACTAAAATTGCACCAATAATTAGTAGTACTTTTCCCATTTTTTCACCCCATCACTTTTAACAAAAGAAGCGACACGCCACAATACAATTAAGTATATTTTCTGCCTACTGATCACAAAACTTCTTTTAATAATGAAACAACTCTTTTTGTCATCCTAATGAAATAGAAATTACGGAAAAATGTTTAAACAAAAAAGAAGCTCAATTTTGAGTTCTCCCTTCTTAACCCTCAATCACACTCCTGAATCGTCACCCGATAGCTGTTGACTACTCCGGCTTCTGCGATATTAACCTGAACGGTATCAACATCTTTGCGTTCGATCATTTTTGGCAGTAAATATTGTTCGATCACTTCCTCTTCGATGATCCCCTTTTCGAAATAATCGGTCTGAAAGATTTCTTCATTCGCGTGTTCAGCGTCAGACTCAAAGATATAATCTACGATGACACCGCTTTCTTTTTTGCTGTCTCTAATCAGCCAATGACGTCTGGCCAGACTTTCGCCAAAGCTGCCTAATATCAAAGCAACATCAGCGTCGTGTTCCCAATCGAAATCAGGATCATTTTTCATTAAAAGCTGCTGAATCTCATTGATCTGTTCCGCGTTGATGTTCACTTGGGTCAACTCATAATTGTCGCTTTCAGGCGGCTCCATTATTTTGTAGAGCAGGTTCCCCGATTGATCCAAAATATTGAACTTGATCAATACCTCGTCCTTCAGCGTATTGATCCAAATCACGTGACTCGCTTGATACTCCCCGAACAGCTGGCGTCTTTTTTGATACTTGACTCTCATACTGACCACCTCCCAAACCTTCGTCCTTTTACTCAGTATAATTTAAAGTACGCCATCTGCCTAGAGCACTACTCGCAAGAAAAATGCTTTTTATTTATAAAAAACAAATCAATTGACCACTTCGCGCGTTTCATAAAAAAGGAGCTACAAAAACTCCTCCAACAAGCTTTGATATTTCCATATATTCAAGCTTTAGTCAGTAAATCCCTTTTATAAGACTCATTCCTGGATCGTCACTAAATAACTATTGACCACTCCAGCTTTAGCGATATAGACACGGAACCGGTCACAATCCTCCCGTTCAAGAAGCTTTGGTAGTAAGTAGTCCTCAATCACATAATCTTCGGTCACATCCTTTTTAAAATGGACTGTTTCAGAAAAATTCTCGCCATCTAATCCTTTACTGGAATCAAAACCGAACTTTATAATGACATCCTCAGTTTTATTACTTTTACGCGCCAATGAATGGCATGTGGCCAGTCTATAAGAAAAATATCCTAGCACGATAGACATACTTTTTTCATTCTCGTAATCAAAATAATCTTGCCATTCCTCCTCAAGCTCGCCGTCCCCTTCCATTATAAATGCTGTGATTTCTTTGAGTTCCTCTACTGTCAAATCATTATCGAAAATTTCAAATTCCTCCTCATCTGGCAATTCTAAGATCCGATAGAGGATATTGCCTTCCTTATCCACAACATCGCATTTGAACAATAATTGATTATCTAATGTCGTGATCCAAACGACCCGAGTCGCACGATACTCGCCAAACGGGTGCTTATTCTTTACATATTTTATCTTCATCTGTCTATCTCCCACCTCAAGCTACCTATTTCAATAGTAGAAAAAAGCAATCCAACCGCTTTCATAAATCTGCATGAATCTTCGCACCTTTTGCTGCAGATTTCTATTATCAGTATAAGGGTATCAAAGCCGACTGACTAGAGAAAACACAATAGTAAAAAAACTAATTATTTAGAATAAAATAAATCTAT
The DNA here is from genome assembly GCF_059374735.1 of Enterococcus sp. GPZ-007. Lineage (NCBI taxonomy): Bacteria > Bacillati > Bacillota > Bacilli > Lactobacillales > Enterococcaceae > Enterococcus > Enterococcus sp. GPZ-007. The sequence goes on from NZ_JCAFYN010000011.1 coordinate 20,189, forward strand.
TGACAACTTCACCAAAACGCCAATTGAATCACAAAAAAAACTCTAACTTTAGCCACAAAGTTAGAGTCAATGATTACTCGATTTCAATATTAAAGCTGCGCATCAGATTTAAGGTCGCTTCGTGCAATTGATTGCTTGCGACAAGCTCTGAGTCCACGTAAAAGTCTGCTTCAGGAAGAGCTCCCTGCAATGCCAAGGTATTGGCTAACACACATAAGCTTAATTCCACGCCAACGACTTCGATGCGGCTTTTTTCTTCTTTTCGTTCTTCTATTAATCCTCGAACACGGATCAAAGATTCCGGCGACAAGGCGTAATAGTTCTTTTTGAAGACGTACTCCTCAGGTAATGGAGTCAAATCCTCAACGATCTGCAGCCTCTCCAGTTCTTCGGATTCATTTTTATGCTCGATCGGAATATCTCTGGTGAAAAGGATCAGCTCGTCAGATGTGCGCGCCTTTTTCAGACGTTGCTGTATCTTTGGAATGATCGTATTTGCACCTGCAACGAAGTTCTCATCCTTTTCGTCCAAGATACGTTTTTGCATATCCACAATCACTAGCATTGTTCTTACCTATTTGATCTGCCTAAGAAGAATGAAACGATCAAGACTAGGATGATTGCTCCGATAATTGATGGCACTAGCGCCATACCGGCTAATGAAGGTCCCCAAGAACCTAACAATGCTTGCCCTAATGCTGAACCAACTAGTCCGGCTACGATATTCGCGATCCATCCCATGCTGCTTCCTTTACCTGTAATTGCTCCGGCGATTGCACCGATGACTGCTCCAATAATTAATGACCATAATAAACCCATGATAAATTCCTCCTATGTTGTAAATGTTTGTGTAATTATTTTACGCGTGATTCTTGATTTTCTTCGATCTTTTCTTGTGCCTTGTCTGCGCCGTTACTCATCGCTTCTTTGGCTTTGTCGGTTTGTTTTGAGGCAAATTCGCCAGTTGTTTTCGCTGCACTGGTTACTTTGTCCTGCACCGTTTCGCTGTCTGCTTCATATTCTTCTTTGGTTTTGATATCTACCACACGAAGATTTACTTCAATCACATCCAAATGTGTCATCTTTTTAACTTCATCGCGAATCACTTGTCTGATTTTATTCGCAACTTCTTCGATATCTTTGCCGTATTCCACCACGATATCCATGTCGACTGCAACTTGTTTCTTACCGACTTCTGTTTCGATCCCGGCTGTTACATCGTCTGTATTGACTAATTTTTCCTTCGCATTTGAGAAAAATCCGCCGTCAACTCTCAACAATCCATCGATTTGTTCAATCGCGACACCGATAATTTTTTGGATCACTTTGTCATCATAAACCAAATCACCTTTGACTGTTTCATCAGCATTTGTGTTTGTTTGATTTGAGTTTGGTGTAATTGCCTTCTCATTAAAGTTTTTGTTTTCAAAATTGTTTTCCATAGTAAAATCCTCCCGATTGTATAAAAATAGTTGTTCGTTTTCTTCTGCGGAAAAAACCTTTAATAGTTCTTTCTATCGCTAAAAAGCTCATCCAGCATGCCTGTTTGTTCAAAATAATAACCAAGCGCTGTGCCTAGACCCGTTAATAAAACGATTAACAGTGTTTTAAAAAAACCGATCGACACGAACAATATGGCTAGAATCAAGCCTAATGTCCCGAAAATAATCGGGAGCTTGTATTGATGATAGAAATCTTTCATGTGTCTCCCTCCTATTCCACTCGTGAGCGATTGTCTGTTGACTCATTTTCTTCTTTAAAGGATGTATAAGCGACATCCACTTTGACTTTTTCCCGGCTGCCTAAAACATTCTGCAGCTCTTTTTGAATTTCCTCCATCAACGCTTCGGTTTTTCCGATATGAGAAGATGTCCGATTCAACTGGCCTTTTACTTTGACTTTGATCTTATTCTTAGTTGCCCGAACCTTGACCTGGGGTGACTCGACAAAGCCGACACCTCTGATTTTTGAACGAACGAACCCTTCGATGGCTCTTTTATCTAAAGATAATCGTCCCTTCTCTTCCTTTAAAACAAAAGTTTGTTTGACCTTTGGATAGAAGATCAGGATCAAAATACCAATCAAGAGAACAATCGCAAAGACGAGCGCTACCCAAAACAGGTATTGTCGAAACAGATAATTGGTTAGCGTGCTTCGTAAAAATTCTCCTCGTCCGATACCAAACGGTAAATTAAAATAAGGCGAGGTAAATGCGATAATGACTAATAAAACGGACATCAAAATTAGCGAAAGAACGATACCGATGGTTTTCACACCACGATTCATAGGTGCACCTCCTTCAAAAAAATTTAGTTAGCAGCTATGGAAAGCTGCTAACGTCTTTTTACACGTACCATTGCAGCAGCTGGTTGCCGACGCTTAAACACCAAAGCAACCATATTGATGATTAACGAAATACTAAGTGCTTCAATCAAATGGATCATTGACCATCCCTCCTTAGAGATTAATTGCTTCTCCACCAGTAACACCATAAATTTGCGCAGTAACATAACTTGCATCATTTGACGCTAAGAAAACATATACTGGAGCTAATTCTGCCGGTTGACCCGATCTGCCAAGAAGTGAATCCTGTCCAAATTCAGGCAGCTTGTCTTTTGGTTGACCTTGATCCAATTGCAATGGCGTCCAAATTGGGCCTGGTGCAACGCCGTTTACCCGAATCCCTTTTTTCGCCAATTGTTGTGCCAAGCCAACAGTGAAGTTCGCGATCGCAGCTTTTGTCGCTGCGTAATCCATTAGATGATCACTTGGATTAAAGGCTTGGACAGAAGTTGTCGTGATAATACTGCTTCCAGCAGGTAGATGTGGCAAAGCTTCTTGAACCAGAGCGAACATCGAAATAATGTTCACCTTAAAGGTGTCCTCAACTTGTTTAATCGGTAACTCTTCAATTGATTCCTGAGAAATCTGTTGCGCTGAATTCAACACTAAGGTATCTAACCCATCAAACGCTTCGACCGTACGTTTCACCATTTCCTGCGGTGCATCATCATGGCGTAAATCATAAGCCAGTAATAATGCCTTTCTTCCAGCAGCTTCGATCAGTTCTGCGACTTCTTGTGCGTCCTCTTCTTCACCAGGGAAAAATTGGATAGCGACATCTGCTCCTTCTCGTGCATAGGCAATCGCTGCCGCACGACCAATACCAGAATCTCCTCCAGTAATTAATACACGACGATTTTCTAACTTTCCACTACCAACATAGCTTTCTTCGCCACAATCGGGTTGCGGCTTCATGTCGGTTTGCAGTGCGGGAGTTTTCTGATCCTGTTTCGCAAAGGTCCCTCCGTAAAATAGTTCCCTAGGATCTTTCAAAATTGGTTTCATAAATTCTCTTCCTCACTTTCTAATTATATCCTAACGTGTTTGATTTTATTTTCACAACAATTTGCTCATAATATCCAAATTCACATGATTAAAGCGTCTTATTTGACATTATATCGAGGATAAGTTACGTAAAATTAATTAACGCTTAAATTACAAATAACTTTTTTATTAAACTTGTTAGTACACAAATTAAATCGTGTTTCTTCAATTCATTAGGTACGCAAAAATAGACCAAAACGAACTCATTTTGGTCTCCATTACTCCATATAAGTATGAGGGGGTCTGCTTGAATCAACTGATTCCCGTTCCGGTTCTTCCAGCTCTCTTAGGTGTTGCCATCCTTATCACGCGGAGCTTCGGCTTTCTTGTTGACCAAGTCGCCTAAATCAAATTGATCGGTTTTCCATTGAGCAACTATAGTGGAAAAAGCACCCAACAAGAAACTGTTGAGCATTCGGAATGAACCTGCATGAAACTATTTTGAGGATTCACTTTTCTTTCCAGCAAGAAGTTGAAAGTTCTTCACCGTATCCACGACACTTTCATGCTCCACATGAGTCACATCAAAGCGCAGGATTTTAAAGGTCGTCTCCAAAATAAAGCTGATACCAAAGACTGAAATAACCGTTCCGATCCCGACCTTCGCACCCAGCAGCCAGCCGATCAAAAGAACCGTTCCTTCAATAGCGCCGCGCACGATCCCGATCGGTACATTCGGCAGCCGTTTGCCCAGCGCCACCATCAAAGCATCTCGCGGACCGCAGCCCATCGATGCTCCGATGTAAAAATAACTGCCGACACAGATAGAAACCTGACCTAGCAGGAGCATAAACACCCCAGAGAAAAAATTGTTCATCTGGGGAATGATATCGAAGGCTTGGATCATATCGACAAATACCCCAATCAAGATCGTGTTGAGAATTGTCCCAAAACCGATTTTTTCTTTCAAAGCCACGTCTACTACTAAAATGACTACTCCGCTGATGATGATAATCTGTCCATAGGTTTGATTTGTCAGATTCGCGACCCCCATACTAAAGGCCTCCCAAGAAGCCAAACCAATATTTGCCTGAATCGTCAAAAACGAACCCAACGCAAACAAAAACAACCCGAAAATCAGCCTTGCCAGCCGAACACTATACCCCTTCACTTGACCCCTTCTTTCTATTCTCTAAACATCAACATCAAAATACGCGTTTCTTCATCCGTCGCATTCATATACTTGTGGTTGCAATTCGCCAAAAACTGGATCGCTTCGCCTTCCTCCAGCTCAAAACTCTTTTCACCCACTTGGATATCCAGCACCCCTTGCGTACAAATAATGTATTCCCGAATCCCCGCTTCATGATATTCCGACATCCGCTCTGAATGGGGCGCGATCACATGGCGCAAAATCTCAAACTTCTTATCTGGGTCGAACTCGAATAAATTGTAGGTGTCAAAACCCTCCGAAGTCGAATAATGCTTGGTCGAACTTTTTTTGATCACCGAGACTTCCGGTGTTTCCATATACGTCAGCTGCGCCAACGGAATGTTGATCCCGGTACAAATTTTCTCCAGCATCGAGATCGTCGGGCTCTTGGTGCAGCGCTCGATCTCACTCAACATGCTCTTACTCACGCCCGACAAACGCGCCAGATCATCCAACGTTAAATTTCGCTCCTGTCGTATTCGTTTAATATTGCGACTAATCATTTCATTCGCTGAAATCATCGAAACCTCCAAATTACTATCTTGGATAAAATCCACTATAGTGTAAAACTAATCGTATTTACTCGATTTGTCAATAGGATAAAAAAATGAATCCTTATCAAAACTCTTTTATAAGCTACAAAAAAACGAACTGCCGACCCATAAGCTGGCAATTCGTTTTTACTATTAAAATATCGTTGGAACTAATCCGCCATCTAAGCGCAATGCCGCTCCAGAAAAGGATCGCGCATAGGGACTTGAGACAAAAGCAGCGAAGCGTCCGATCTCTTCTGGGCGGATCAAACGCTGGATTTGCGAAAGCGGGCGGTGGTTTTTCATGAAGTCACTTTCCCATTCGCTTTCTGGGATATCGGTCTCGCTATACATGTCCACAAGCATCTGCTGCACACCCTCAGTTAAGGTAGAGCCCGGCATGATTGTGTTGATCGTTACATTAGTGCCCTTTGTTAACTTAGACAAACTTTTCGCCAACGAAAGATTCATCGTTTTTGTCATGCTGTATTGCGGCATCTCGCCCGAAGGCATGATCGCCTTTTCACTGGCGATAAAGATAATCCGGCCAAAGTCTTCCTCCAACATAGTTGGCAAATAAAATTTAGCGAGGGCATTTCCCGAATAAAAATTCACATCAATAAAATGCTGCCAAACCTCATCCGTGAGATCAAAATAATCTGTCGGCTGAAAGATCCCCATATTGTTGATCAAAATATCAACTGTTGGATAAGCCTCAAACAGCTTTTCCCGCTCGTCTTCCTTGGATAGATCATAAGCGGCTGCTTGTGGGGTTGTTTGTGGAAATTCCGATTTTATTTCTGACACGACTTCATCGACCGCCTGACCATGTCGCCCGTTTACGATGACATTCGTCCCTTCTTTTGCCAGCTCCCATGCTATAGCCTTGCCGATTCCTTTAGTTGAACCAGTGACCAACGCTGTTTTTCCTGATAAGCCTAATTCCATTTCAAAATCCCCCAGTTTTTTCAAAAAATTCGATAACGTGATAATCGAATTCTAAGGGCTTGATGGAGTATCTGTCAATTAGTAGGATTGTCAGTCAACAGAAGAAAGCTATCTGTTGAACCAGCATTGGTCTAAATCGATGCAAGCCAAATAACCCGCGGGTAGTGCGAGCAAAAATTTCTAGTATATTTTATTGCTCCGCCCCATGCCAACGTTGGATTTTCCATGAGGCGGAAGCTGCTCGCTACTCGCGTTTCCGGACACGTTCGAGTCGCCGCTTTCTTTTTTTCTTGAGTTTTACTGGTGGTGATTCCTTGTTTGGGGCAGCCACCTGTTCGATCGTCGGTTCTTCTGTCTCTAATTTACCTGTGATGATCAGTCTCACAAAAGTGGCTTGCTCATCTACTTCGATATTTTCTACCAAAACTCCTACTTCGTACAATTTGAAGCTTTAAAGAACCCCCAGAGTTACATTCAAAGTCCTCTTTTGAATGTTTTCTATAAATTATAGAAGCTTCTTCGGTGTCTTCAGCATTCTCAACGCATTCAGAATTACCAAGATCGTACTGCCTTCATGCATGATCAAACCGATCGCATTAAATATTGGTCAAAGCGAATAGTTCTCATAGCACACTTTTTTTACTTAAAATTTTAAGTAAAAAATGTTAAAATTAGTAATAAGGAGATGATTATGATGGAAAATATTGTACCCGTTTCAGATATGCGATCGTATAATCAGACTTTAGCCAATGTGAAAGCTGGTCAAGAGGTGATTTTAACAAAGAATGGTCGGGCTAAGTATGTCGTAAGCGATTATGAGGAGTATCAAAAGATGAAGGCTACTCTGACCTTGTTTGAAGAATTACACAAAGGAAAACAAGCGTTGAAGGATGACGGTCCTTTGTCCTTAGACCAGCTGAAGGCTCGAATGAATGAAAAAATATAAACTACATCTATCCCCTCAAATTGAAAGAGATTTATCAGATATCATTTTCTACATGCAGCAACTTGGAACGTACGAGTCCACCGTTCTAAGCTTTTTAGACAGAGTCTACTCTGCTTTTGAGTTCTTACAAGCAACTCCTTTGCTTGGACAATCATTAGAAAGCAAAATAGCAGCCCCAACAAGCATCCGCTTCTATCTCGTTGAACAGCACATTATTTTTTATGCGATCGTCGGCGACGTGATTGAAGTTACTCGAGTGCTCCCGGAAAAGAAAGACTATCTTCGAATATTGGGATTTTGAAATCAGTCCCATCCTTTTCAAATGCAGAAACCTGTCAAAAGCGAAACGCCCATAAACTTTCCAAATAGAAAGTAATATGAGCATCTCGCTTTTCATTCGTAAAGTTTTTCCAAAAAGACTGTACGATTGTTTCGAGAAGTTATTTCACCCCCAATTTGAAACTCTAAAGAACCCCAGAGTTACATTCAAAGTCCTCTTTTGAATGTTTTCTATAAATTATAGAAGCTTCTTCGGCGTCTTCAGCATTCTCAACGCATTTAGAATAACCAAAATCGTACTACCTTCGTGCATGATCACACCGATCGTAATATCCATCTTGCCGAGAAAATTCAAGGTAACTAAGGTTAGTACGACAAACATTGAAAAAGCGATGTTCTGCCACGTGATTTTATCCATTTTCTTACTTAGCTTATGAGCGTAAACAAGCTTGGACAGATCATTTTTCATTAGGACTAGATCAGCGACATCCATCGCCACATCTGTTCCGTCTCCCATCGCGATGCCGACATCAGCGGTCACCAGTGCAGGCGCGTCATTGATTCCATCACCCAGCATAGCGGTTGAGCCGTATTTTGCTTGCTGCTCTTTGACAATCGCAGCTTTGTCTTCCGGCATCACGTTGGCTACGACTTCATCCACGCCAATTTGTTTTCCGACTGCTTCACCAGTCAACTTCGCATCCCCAGTGATCATGGTCGTGTGCAGTCCAGCTTCTTTGAAGTAGGCGATGGCATCTTTGGCGTACTGATTAGGTACGTCCATCAAGGCGATCAAGCCGATCACTGCTTCATTTTTTCCAATAAATACAACGGTCTTGCCTTCCGCAGAAAATTGCTTTTCCTTTTCTCTATAGATGAAGGAAACTTTTTCAAAGGAGGCTGGTTTGCCAATACGATAGCTGTTATTCGCATAATTAGTCGACAGCCCGCGTCCTACTTGATTTTCTACTTCAAGCGTAAGCTCCTGCGTATCGGGGAACTTATTGATGATCGCGGTTGCTAATGGGTGGTTCGATTGTTTTTCCATCGCAACGACCAAGTCAATGAGTTCGTCTTGATCCAAGCCTTGTTCGAAAACGTAGTCAGTAACTACGGGTTTGCCATTGGTTAGTGTTCCAGTTTTATCGAAGGAAATGGCTTTTAGACCTTGTAGTTTTGACAGATAAGCGCCGCCTTTTACCAGCACGCCTTTTTTAGACAAATTGGAGATCGTCGCTAAGGTTGTCGGTACAGCACTTGCGGCAAGGGCACAGGGTGAAACGGAAATCAGATAAACCATGCTTCTGTATAAACTCAAATCCCAGCTCCAACCGAAAATGTACGGTCCAGCAAGTAACACCAATGGAAATAGGGCTAAGACGATCGTCACATATTTTGGTTCCAAGCGTTGGATCAGCGTAGCTGTCTTAGTCAAACTTTTTTGGGACTGATTCACCATCTGCAAGATTTTTGAAAAGACGGTTTCCGAACTATCCTTCGTAACCTTCATCGTGAAGGTACCGGAACCATTGATCGTACTGCCATAGACTTCATCGCCGACCGTTTTTTCTTTGGGAATACTCTCGCCATTGATAGATGATTCGTCAATCGCAGTCGTCCCGGTTAAAATTACGCCGTCCGTTGGCACCTGAGCGCCATTTAGAACCTGCAATGTATCGCCGACCTTCACCTCATCAACGGGAACGACTTTGGTACTGCCATCAGAATGCATAATTCTGGCTTCAGTCGGATTCAGATTTAACAAATTGGTGATTTCTTTTTTACTTTTTCCATCAACATAATCTTCTAAGAAATGCGCCGCTGCAAAAATCACGATCAGCATAGCAGCTTCTTCGTATTTGCCAATCACGATCGCCCCGGCAGCGGCTAATGCCATCAAAAAATGAACATTCGGCTGAAATTTTTTGGCGCGGCGGGAATTTTTGATCGTATCGCCAACACCTTCAAGAATAATATGGTACCCCGCGGTAATCACAGAGACGATAAAAGCAGCATTTGAATAAAGGGGGTTTCCTTCCAAAAAAAATCCCAGCAGAAAAGCCGCCAGCCCAACAAAGAATAGAATGATCGCAACTTTTTCTCCATGATTATGAGCATGTTCATGATCTGTTTCGTTTTTGTGCAGCTTCAAACTGACTTTATCCATAAAACTCTCCTCTTTTCCTCGATTCATTATACATATGAGTAACTATTCATATGTTTGATTAGATTATATATGAACATCCATTCATATGTCAAGCAAGAAATAGTCCTTTCCACCAAAAAAACTCTTTACCAGAAATAGCTTCTGATAAAGAATGAATTTAAAAGAATCGTCGTTCACTTCAACTAATCCACCGATTTCAACGCCTCCAGCATATCGACATTTTTCAAGCGGCGATTAATGATAAAACCTAGCAGGATCGTCACGATTACGATGATCACCGTCGGCACAAGGAAGCTGACACTTGAAAGTGCGGGATTGAACATCGCGTCGTTTGGTGGAACGGAGGTCAGGATGAATTGATGCAGCCACTCCCCTAATCCAAAGCCGACCACGATCCCAATAACCGTCAGCAGCATCGTCTCGCGATAAATATACAAAGTGACCTCCTTATCATAAAAGCCCAACACTTTTATAGTAGACAACTCACGAATCCGTTCCGACACATTGATATTCGTCAGATTATAGAGGATCACAACAGCTAAAAGTACAGCGACTAGAACGAGCACTTCCATGATCTTATTTAGCGATGTAACGATAACATCGATTTGGCTGGTCATCGTCGTGTTTTGCACCACCCCCGCGACGCCTGCCGGATCAATAAATTTCGCGGCTTCTTTCTTCGTATTTTTTTCTGAAGGATTCTTTAGATTAACCAATGAGGCATTGGTATGGAAATCTTCCTTAAAGACAGATTGGTATTCCTGCTTGTTCATGAACATGAAGTGTCCCATATACATCTCAGTGATTCCTTCTACCTTCATGGTTCGATTCTTGTTTTCGGCATCCTTCACTTTGATCGTGTCACCGGACTTCACATCTAATAGCTTGGCGAGTCGTTCGGTGATGACCACCCCATCATCAGTCAAATGGAGGACTTTTTTGGTCTTTCGCTCATTCAAATGGATGTAGTCATCAAAGCCTTGGGTTTTCTCCGGCACGATCAATTTGATCTCCTGCGTATCCTTATCTGCTCCAGCGACTTTGGTCAAGGTTTCATAGTGGACCGACGTGTACTCCTCCACCGCTGAGTCAGATAGCTGTTCCTTGATATTGTCCTTCTGATTCGCGGTGAGTGCATCTGATTCTGCCACGATCATATCATAGCGGATCAGCTCGCCAAATTGACGATCATTGATACCAGCGATCGAATGCTGGACACTGAAGCCGGCAAACAGCAGAGTAACCGAGCCGGCAACCCCAAAGATCGTCATCAGCATGCGTTTCTTATAGCGGAAAAGATTCCGAGCGGTTACCTTGTGAGTAAAGCTCAAGTGATTCCAGATAAATGGGATTCTTTCCAGTAAAATCCGTGACCCACTAGCCGGAACCTTTGGCAGTAGCAGATCCGCTGGCCGTTCTCTTAATTCTTTATTCGCTGAGATCAAGGCTGGGATCACAGCACTGATGAAGGCTAAGGCAATCGAGATCAGAGAAATTCCCCAGTGAAATCCCAATGTGATCTTCGGAACATCAAAGCCGTCTTGATAGGTATTATAGACGATCATTGGCAGCAGGGTGTGCCCTAAAATGATCCCAAGGATAGAACCGATCATGCTTGAACTCAAGCCATAGACGACAAACTTTTTATGGATATCCCTGTCTGTATAGCCCAATGCTTTGAGGGTCCCAGCGTTTTTTCGTTCCTCGTCAACAAAGCGCCCCATCGTCGTAAAGGTTACTAGTGCCGCTACCAGAAATAGGAAAACCGGGAAAACATTAGCCAAAGCATCCACAATACTAGAAATACTGTTGTAGATTTTATAGCCTTCCGAGCCTGGCGCCTCCCGTCGATTATTCACCGAGTAAACCGGCTGTTTCAGCTGATTCAATGTAGTTTGTGCTTCTTGAATTTTGCTGTCGCTGTTATTCAGTTTCTTTTGCGCGTCACTTTTCTTAGCTTCAAACTGATTCAGCTGGTTTTGATAGTCAGCTTCTTTTTGCTCCAGCTCCTGTTCTGCTAAGGCAATTTGTGTCTTAGCTGCTTCAGGAACAGAGGGAGACTGCTCCAATTGTTGTTGTTGGATTGTTAGTTCTTGCCGTGCCGCATCCAACTGGGCCTTTCCTGCATCCAGTTGTTGCTGACCTTCTGATATTTGTCTTCTAGCGTCATTCATTTGGCGTTTCGTGTCATTGATCTTTGTTTGAAACTCTGTTTTGATCGTGCTTAACCGTTTCTCCGGCTGATTTTTCAACTGCTCATCGATAGCATCCTTATGAGCTTGAACCTTGTTGGTATATTCTTTCGAATAAGGATCTAAATTTTTCGTATCTTTGAAGGTCATTCGAGCAACCATATAGTAAGGAGAATCAAAATTTTCTTTGTTTACTACCCCGAAGCCGGTCAGTTCTCCTGTTCCTGCCGTTGATTGGCCACGATTAAGCGAGGAGACGACTTCTGAGGAATGGACAAAACCGACGATCTTGTAGCTCTCGTTTTTTAGAATCTTCGAACCTGTGATATCCGCTTTTTCAGAGAAAGTGATTGTATCGCCAAGCTTGTATTTATTATCAAACTTGGCATCCAGTGCGATTTCTTTCGTTTTTTTCGGCATCCGCCCTTTTTCTACTTGATAGGTCGAAATATCCTTCGTATTTGAGAAAATCCGAAAGCTATCGGTCGAATCCTTCTTTGTGACATCCTTCAAGTAGCCATATTCGATTTGGCGTATCCCGTCTGTCTTTTCCAGAGCTTCGCGATCCGAGTCATCAAGTCCATAGCTGCCGATCACCGAGACATCGGACATATTCAATTTCGTAAAATATTCTCCACCCGTTTCTCGCATATCCGGACCGGTCACCTTCAAGCCCACCAAAGCAAAGGAGCTGATCATCATCAACAGCAGGATTGAGATGAAGCGGCCCTTAGAATGCTTGAAGGAACGGAAAATGTCCTTCCATAATGCTTTTTTCTTGATCATCTTCTCCACCTACCATTCGATTTCTGAAATTTGCTTCGGATTTTGATTGACGGTGATTTCTTTGACCTGCGCGTCATGCATGCGAATGACCCGGTCAGCGATCGGAGCCAACGCCGCGTTATGGGTCACAATGACAACAGTCGAACCTTTTTCTCGACTCATGTCCTGCAGGATTTGCAGAACCTGCTTCCCTGTTTGATAATCTAGAGCGCCAGTCGGTTCATCACATAGCAATATTTTCGGATTTTTCGCGACTGCTCGTGCGATCGCGACCCGCTGCTGCTCCCCGCCGGATAATTGGGCGGGGAAATTATTGATCCGATCCTTCAAGCCGACTTCTTCCAAGACTTGCTGAGGATCAGTGGCATCCTCAACGATCTCAGAGGCTAGCTCCACATTTTCCTTTGCCGTTAAATTTGGAACCAGATTATAAAACTGGAACACAAATCCCACGCTTTCCCGACGATAATCGGTAAGCTGGTTCGCTGAGTACTCAGCGATGTTGTTTCTATCAATGATCACCTGTCCCTTCGTGTTTTTGTCCATTCCTCCCAGAATATTTAAAACGGTGGATTTTCCCGCACCAGAGGGTCCCAGAACGATCGCTAATTCCCCTTTTTCTACTTGGAAATTAACATCCTTGTTCGCTAAAATCTCCGTTTCTCCCGTTTGATAACTTTTGTAATTGTGGACCATTTCAATGTAACTCATCAATACTTCCTCCTTAATTCAACAACGTGTTGATTTAATAATGAAATTAGTATAGAATTAAAGTGAAGTCAAAACAATATACACTTTGCCCTGTTCTGTTAATTTAAGGAGGATCACGATGGTAAAAAAGAGAAAAACCGCCAGTAAACAAGCGATCAAGCAGGCCTTCACGCATTTGATCCATGAAAAAGGTTTTGAAGGCTTGACGGTAATGGAGATCGCTCGCGAAGCCGGGATTAATCGCGGCACGTTTTATACCCATTACATAGACAAGTACGATTTGATGGAAAAGCTGGAAAAGGAAACCATGGATGATTTGAAGAGTATCTTGCTGCGCCCAGATGAAGGTGATATCAATGATCCGCTGGAGCTGATCCCTTATCCGCTGATTTTAGAGGCGTTGATTTATGTCAAACAAGATTTTGATTTTGTTAGTGCCCTTGCCAGCCCCGGTGGAGATCGACAATTCGTTTCGATGATTAAAGGGATATTATCCGAATTAATCGAATCAAAAATCAACCAATCCACGGAATTGGAATTCAAAAAAGAAAATCTTCCAGAAGATTACGCGCAGGAAATTCTGCTTTCCAGCATCGTCGCCATCATCTTGCTGTGGATCAAAAAAGGCGCAGAGGAATCGCCAGAGGATATTGCGAAAATGATTTTCAAAGCAAGAGCGATCTCGCCTTACGAATTACTGATTTAAAAAGTTAAACGAGCATTTAACTATCCATATGAATAGTTAAATGCTCGTTCACTTTACTTTTGTAAAGTTCTTTTCAGAAAGACTTTACGAATATGTTTAATCAATCTATTTCTCCAACTCCAAAAATGCCTGCTTCGCCCAATTCGAATCCTTAAATATTGCCCGTCCGACACCGATCATATCGGCTTTTTCTTCTCGTAATAATTTTTCCGCGACAGACGCATCCACGATCCCGCCTGTTAGAATCACAGGTATCCCAACATTTCGTTTAATCGTCTCGGTCAAGTCACTAAAGTAACCTTGCTCCTTGGAATAAGGATTGATATAGGAACTAAAGCCACCAGAAATATCCAGCAAATCGATCCCGGCTTTTTCAAAGACTTGCGCAGCGATGATGCTGTCCTCGATCGTTGTGCCGCCTTCCGTATGATCACTTGCTCCAAGCCGGATCGCCACCGGATAGTCTGCTCCAACCACTTCCCGAACCGCTTCGATGATCTCCAAATGAAGTCGAATCCTGCCTTCAATCGTCTGCCCATTGTATTGATCAATGCGTTTATTGGTTAATGGCGAATAAAACTGCGTCAGCAAATACGCATGTGCCGAATGAATCTCTACCCCATCAAAGCCCGCTTTTTTCGCTCGTAATGCCGCTGCCGCAAAATCAGCTATGACCTTTTGAATATCCTCCTGCGTCATTTCAATCGGCAACGCATCGTTTTTAGCAAATTTAGGATGCTCCACCGCACTAGCACTTTTCGGTAGGCAACCAATGATTTCTTGTTTCGCTCTCGCACCCGCATGATTGATTTGCGCAAAGGTTAATGTATTATTTTGATGAATCGATTTTACTAGCTTCGTCAATCCAGCAACATCACTGTCTTTAGCAATCGACAATTGCCCTTTATTAGCTTTTCCTTCTGGGCAAATATAACTATGCTCCGTTATCAGCAGACCAAGATGACCGCCTGCCGATTTTTCTGCATAATACTCACACAGTGCTTCAGTTACTTCGCCGTCTTCCTGCGATTTCGATGTTGCGATTGGCGGCATGACTAGACGATTGGGCAGTTCTAAATTCCCTACTTTGATCGGTGAACCTAACAAACTCATAACACATCCTCCTTTTCTTTCTCTCCTTGATTTTATCAGTTTCTTAGCGAACAGAATAGCAGGTTTAAAAATGTTGATGGTTATTTTCCAGAGAATCTGCGCTTTTTCCAAAAAAGCTGCTTCAGTTTGGTAATTAGAACTTCCTATTTGCATTGATTTAGAAATGAAGATTTGCCGCTTATCTCATTTGCGATATTTTTACCATATATATTCTCATGAAAAAATGACCACAGAACTAAGCCTGTGATCAAGTGATTCTTCTTATTCCTTCGTCAAATCCCGCATAAAGAATACCGTATCGACATCCATCAAATGGTAATCTTTGGGCATTTCTGATTTATCAATCAGTTGAAAATCATTTTTCTTGTAAAACTTCTGTGCGGCCTTCAGTACATCAACGGTTCCTAAATACAAGCGTTCATAGCCTAGATTTTTACAATAATCAACCAGCGTATCTAGCAGCTGCTTGCCTACTTGCTTTTCCCCGCGAAATTCTTTGGCAGCGAACATTTTCTTGATGGCGCCACAATGATTTTCCAGCTTGACGAGCGCGATTGATCCAACGACTTTGCCCTCGGATAACGCCACCCAGAAATTTCCACCGGTATCGATATATTCTTCTTTGATTCTTAATAGATCCGGCTGATCTTCGATACTGATATCGATGTTGAACTCGTCTCTTTGGATCGGAAGAATCAGATCAACGACCTCTTGGGTATATTTTTCTTCAAATGGGACGATGGTTACTTCTACCATTTTAAACAGCTCCTTTAGCTATTTGATTTTATATTTGGAAAGTTTTTTTGTTTTCACTTTACGTTTGTTAAGTTTTTAGACAATTTACTTTTCGTCATTCTCTTCCAGCTCATTTGGTACGACCTGATATAAGATATTTTCGATCGTCTTCATGGCAGCGACCAGCTCCTGATAATTTGCTTCATCCAAGGGTTCTAATAGCTCCAGAACTTTGCGATCCGATTGTTCCTCTACGTATTTATTCAGTTCTAGCCCTTTTTCCGTAAGATAAAGGTGCTGGCTTCTGCTGTCTTCGGGATTTTTTTCTTTATAAATATACTCATTTTTTTCCAGCTTACTAAGCTTACGGCTTAGATAGCTTTTTTTGATATTCAGACATTTCGTCAGCTCGTTAGCAGTGATGCTGGGATGACGACCGATTTCGCCTAAGATCCGCATTTCAATCATCGAATAATCCAGATCAAAAACAGTTTGGTCAAAGACGCCTAAAATTCTCGTATAGTACCGATTGAATCTTCTCACATCATGGGTATCCACTCCGAATCACGACCTTCCATGTAATAGTTTACTATGTCAACTAAAACGAGTATAAGGCATTTAGTTTACTTTGGCAACTACTTTGGAATAAAATGCTTAAAATAAGAGAAAAGACTTGTACAAATGCGAAGAATGTTTTATTCTATCGAAGGTAAGAATTATGCACCATTAGGAGGAGATCATGATGACACAATCATCTTGTATCGTACGCTCAAAGAACTATCCTATCCAATTAAACGATTAGTTCTTTGACGGAAAAGAAATTTTCCTCAGAGAGAAGAAACGAGGAAAATCATGAATACAGAAAAAAATCTATTAAAACCAAACGAATATTGGTATTGTAAACAGCAAGTCAGCGAGCTTGTTAGTGCTTATCATTCAGTCAACGATAAACAGACAGTCGGAACCCTGCAGACGCTGATCCAAGGAAAGACCGGAGAATTCTTTGGTCGCGACCCTCTATTAGCGGCTTATTGGGAGCAATTTCTCGACACCAGTCTGACACGAGATAAGTTCGAAAAACTATTTGAAGAAATGAAGCGCTTCGTCCTTCCGATGGACGCACCTTCTACTAAGCAGATCGATAAAAGCTTCCGAAAAGTCAAAAAGATGCAGTATCCTGAATTAGAAACGACCGATTTTCGGGAATTGAGCTATTTAGGCTGGAACGACAGCGGAACGAATCGCAAATACTTGCTTCGCAAGATCGATGGACGCTTTACTGGAGCTTACGGCAGCTTCAGCACAGATGTACAAAAAGGTCATTGCGCCATCTGCAATCAAATCAGCACCGTCGCCTTCTTTTTAGCAACCACCAAATCTTCCGGCGATGGCACCTATACGAAAAAAGGCAATTACATTTGTACCGACAGTGCACAATGCAATCGTCAATTGACGCAGTTAGACACACTTGACCGCTTTTGGGACACCGTCACGCATTAAAAAAAGAGTTGATTCAAAAGTCTTTAGACTTTGGATCAGCTTTTTTTAACTAAACTCAGATCTTAAGACTGGATAACGCCCACTCCAGTTCTTTAAGCAAAAACCTAAAAGGCCGGCACATTTGCGCCTTTGGAATTGTTTTTGATATATTTTGCTACTTCAGGAGTGGTCATGGCTTTCTTCAATGCCTTAATCTTTTTACTGTCTTTTTCATCCTTATTCGTAACAAGCTGCAAAGCATAATGCTCACTGGCTTTTTCAGTTTCCAATAAGATGGCGTCTTTAGTCGTCAGCTTGATTGGCTCTAAATAAGCAGGATAACAAAAGACCATCGCGATATCACTCTCATCATAAGCCTTCGCTAAATTCAGTAAATCGATTCGTTCAAAATGTAAGTTTTTTGGATTCTCTACGATGTCATCTACAGTACCGTCAAACCCAACACCCTCTTTCAACTTTATAACACCGTTCTCGTTTAAGATCGCCAGAGCACGACCTTCATTTGTTGGATCACTAGGAATTCCAACTTTTGCTTTTTCAGGGAGGGTTTTAGCATCTTTGTATTGCTTCGAATAAAAGCCCCCAGCAAAATAATAAATTGGTTGCACGGCTACTAAGTCCGCTTTCTTCTCCTTGTTGAACATCTTCATAAAGGGTTCATGTTGCGCAAAATTGGCATCTGCTTCGCCGTGCTGAACCGCATCATTGTAGGCAACATTGTCATTAACTTGTAAGATTTCAATATTATAGCCTTCTTTTTTCGCCTCTTTTTTGGCAATCTCTAAAATGTCTTTAGAGGATTCCAGCTGCACGGCCACAGTAATATCTGTATCTTCCTTCGTTTCGCTTACTTGTTTATTTCCTCCACAGGCGGCTAATACGATGACCGCCAAAAAGGCCGCCGCTGCTAAATAAAATTTCTTCATGCTTTTCTCTCCTACTTTCTTTTATCTAGTTTTTGGGCAATAAAATTCCCCAGCATTTGTAAAATGAAGACCAGTGCAATCATGATCACAATGGCAACATACATAATACCGTATTCATAACGTTGGTAACCGACCCGAACCGCGAAGTCCCCGATCCCTCCTCCGCCGACAACACCCATCACTGTCGAATAGGAAACCATACTGACAGTCGTGGTTGTATATGCCAAAACAAGTCCGCTGCGCGCTTCAACTAGTAAAAAATGCCAGATGTACTGCCATCTGGTCGTTCCTAAAGAAGCCGCCAATAAGCGAATATCCTCAGGGACATCAAGCAAAACCTGCTCCACTAAACGAGCAAAAATTGCTACTGCAACGATACTTAGAGGCACAGAAGACGGAATTGGACCAAAGGCTTTTCCCAACACTGAACGAGTGAAGGGAATCAAGGTGATTACAAATAGTAAATATGGAAAAGAACGAATTACTGTGACAAAAAAATTTGATAACCAATAAACCAACTGGTTACTATCCTTCCTCTTCGGATTAGAGAGAAACAAACCCACTCCTAGCGGCAACCCAATAATGAAACAGATCCCCATCGAAATCGCCATCATGATGCCGGTTTCTTCTAAACTAAGCACTAATGAAGGCCAGTATTCTGCCAGCGAATCGAACGTCATCATTTCCGCAGACTCCTTTCAACCTTTGCCAAATAAGGCAGCTCTTCCAAAGCAAAACGATTCGGATCATTCTTTAAATCACCAATCAACTTTCCTTCTTCCAAAACCAAAACTCGTTCACACAGCTTTTTAACTGTTTCTAGTTCGTGACTGACAAAGAAGATTGTTGGACGAAATTCTTGATGGACCTTGCGTAACAGTGCGATGATCATATCCGTATTTTCTTCATCTAATGAGCTCGTCGCCTCATCGCAAAACAGCCATTTAGGGTTTCGGCTTAACGCACGAGCGATGGAGACCCGCTGCTGTTCGCCGCCCGAAAGCTCGACAGGGTAATTTTCCTTCTTATTCTCCATACCCACAAACTCCAGCAGTTGATTGACCTTGGCAGAATCTTTACGATGGAGTAGCTTTAGTGGCAACGCGACATTCTCGTAGATCGTCAAATTTTCCAGTAAATTATACTTCTGAAAAATCATCCCCATTTGCTGTTGCTCTTTTCTTACGATCTTTTTGGATAATTCCGCAGTATTTATTCCATCTAATAAAAGCTCCCCGCTTGTAGGCGATTCCATCAAATTTAACAGTCTAAGCAGGGTGGATTTTCCCGCCCCGCTTTTTCCTACCACTCCTACGATTTCCCCCGTAGAAACGGTAAAGTTGATCGTTTGAAGTGAAAGGTTGTTTTGATGTTGTTTAGACACGTTTCTTAACTCAAACATCATTTCCTCCTCCAGTGATATAGGTACGGATTATTACACAATTAATAAACTGTATAACTATCATCGGATATTCATTATTTAATTCTTTTATATAATTACCTAAAACACCTAAAATTACAACTATTTTAACTTGAAAACAAAAGATAATAGTTGTTTTTTTACTGTATCATTTTTCAATAAAAAAAGAACAAAACGGCGTCTGAGTAGAGCAGATTAGGTAAGCGAAAAGGCTTCTTGTTCCTTATTAAAACAGTTTCACCTTGTTATTCCCTGAAATGCGAATTTACGAGAAAAGCCACAGTTACCACTCCACCTTGAAGAAGCCTTTCCGACCAATTTTTCGTACTCAAAAAGGACCGATAGAAATAGACTCTATCGGTCCTAAAAACTTATAGCGTTTATTACCCCTTCATCAATTGGCTTATCCCACTGGATACCGATTCGACAGAGTAATCAATGTCGCAATCAGCACCACTACGATACAAAGGGAAACGACGATATTCACCTTACTGTTTTTGATATTGAGGATTTTTTCTTTACTGGAGAACATTGGAACCAACAACAGACTTGCGGGAATAAAATAGCGTCCCTGCAATCCCTCGATCGACGCGGTGCGCCCGACCTTGTTCCAAATTTGATACAAAGCGAAAAAGGTCAGGATCGTATACAGGATCATCATTACTGCTACAATGACTTCTTGCAGAGCGGTTAGCGCCTGATGATCCTTTTCTTGGACCAGACAAGCCCCCACCAACGCCATGTAATATAGGACGAGCCAGTGCAATCCCAATGGCGTGTCAATCAGCCCAAACTTACCGGCAAAGGAGTAAACGATATTATCGCCCTTCGTTCCAAAGAGATAATTTTCACGAAGATTTTCAAAAAAGATCGATGGCTCCTTCAAGAACTGAGCGACTTGCTTACTTGGGTTGGCAAAGTCACGATACAGGATCTGCTGGTCGATCATCATTTTATTCCATAATACATAGCACAAGATGCACGCTACAAAAATCCCTACTCCCCAAAACGCCTTCCGCTGGATACTGAAGGATTTATTGGGTATCAAGAAAAACAGCATGCCCAAGACGATCAAGGTCGGCTTCAGCAACACTAGTGTAATCATCAGGACGGCGCTGAAGGCCAATTTCCCAGTGGAGATCGACTCCCTGCCGATCAGACTAGTGATCCAGGCAATAAAGAAAAAGCTGACCGCGATGATCATCCCATCGCCTGAGACCGAAGTTACTAAAAAGAGCGCCATCGGATTCAAGGCCAATATTGTCGCCCCCATTTTTGAAAATGGAAAACGTTTGATGGCAAGAAAAATAATCAAGACATAGAAAATCAGATTCAGGTATCTGGCGGCGTAATACTGCCAGATGATCGGTTTGCCTAGTATTTTTCCCACCTTGATCCCGATGATCTGAGGAATGTAGTTCACAAAGAAATAATTTGTGATGCCGCCGGTACCGATAAAGGCCTTTTCCCCAGCCTTGATATTCTTCTGGTCCGCTTTGTATTGATAGGGATATTCGGCCTTCTTGCCATTTTTGTCGATGGCGTAGAAATTCATGCTCTTCATTTCATAGGGAACTTCAAAACCATAGTTTCCCCAGGTACTGTCGTTTTTTCCCGGCTTTTTGTTAAAGGCCTGCGGTTTGACCTTGAATTCGGAAAACGCATAGGCTTTGATAAAATGCCCAACCTCATCGGGTGCTTGGAGCGGCGGCACGATGTTGATCATCAATAAGCCGAAAACGAGCGCTAAGAATAAAAATAAGCGGTTGGGAAAGGTGATTTTTTTGATCGCGCCTAGCACGCTTGCTCCACCATCCATTACTTTGTCGATAATCATCATTCCCTTCACTAGAATCAGGTTTCATTATACTCCTCCATAAATTGCAACAAAAGATATTTTAGCAAAATTGATCAAACTGTCCCGAGATTATTTAAAAAAAGACCAAACGTCGTTGCCAACATTTGATCTTTTTGCACATTACATAATCGTTCCCATCGCAACATTTTGATCTTCTTCTGTCGTGATCGCGGCCGCCACCGCAGCTTCTAACCCTTTAGCAATCGTTTCAACCGGCATACTTGGTGTCCCAGCTGGCAGATCGATCACTTGCTCCGGCAAGTAAGGAACATGGATAAAGCCGCCTTTGATATTTTTGTTTTGTTTGTCCGCTAAATATAACAAGCGATACATGATGTCGTTGCAGACAAAGGTGCCTGCTGTGTAAGAAACACTTGATGGAATACCGGCTGCTTTGACATTGCTGACCATTGCTTTGACCGGGATCGTCGCAAAGTAAGCTGTTTCGCCATCTTCGTGAATGACTTGGTTCAAGGGCTGTTGTTCTTCGTTATCAGGAATGCGCGCTTCCATTAAATTGATCGCTACTTTTTCAATCGAGATATCCGAGCGTCCTCCAGCTTGACCGACACAGATCACGATATCGGGATTTTGTGCTTCAATCGCTTTGGCCAGCACTTCACCGTCTTTTTTAAAGACCGTTGGAATTTCTAATTTATGGATCACTGCACCTTCGATCGTATCTGGTAATAATTTCACTGCTTCATAGGCAGGGTTAATGGCTGCTCCGCCAAAAGGGTCAAAACCGGTAATTAATACGTTCATTTTCCACCATTCCTTTACTATTTAAATAGAATCATATAACCGATTTGGAAAACCAAGAAGATCACGGCTAACAATGCCTGATTCTTGATAACGCCGAAGCGATCCTTCATTTCCAGCATCGCTACCGGCACGATATTGAAGTTCGCCGCCATCGGCGTACATAAGGTTCCACAGTAACCACAAGTCAAGGCTACCATTCCGATCAAGACCGGATCAGCTCCATACGCCAAAACAAACGGCGCGCCGATGCCGACAGTCATCACAGTGATCGCCGCAAACGCGTTCCCCATGATCATGGTAAACAGCACCATCCCGATCGCAAAAACGATGATCCCAAGATTCACGTTGCCTTTAGGAATAACTTTAGCCACTAGATCAGAAATGACTTCTCCAACACCAGCCGCAGTAAAGATCGCACCTAAACTCGCCAACAGCATCGGCAGCATGCTCAATGGACCAACGGTTGACAGCATCCGTTCCGCATCATCCAAGAAAACTTTCGGCTTATTCGAGTTTGAATAGATCATCAAAATAACAATCGCCACTAACACGCCGATACCAACGCCGACTAGCGCACCCAATTGCGTGAAGACCGCGAAGATGATCGCGAAGATCCCCATCGCCAACGCTGGAATAAAGATCTTCATACCGATCTTGTCAGCCATTTTCTTGGTAGCCGCTTCGGCTGGCGCATTTTCCTGGCCTTTGCTGACTTTTTTGAAGATTGGCGGCAAGGTCATGATGATGACTAACACACCATCGATCATCGGCGGAATCCAACGACCAAACATCATTACGATCCCTAACGCACACCAGAAGATCGCTGTGCCGATCGGAGTCGCGTTGCTTTTATCGCGGGCGTTTTTGATCCCAGTGTACACCGCGACCGCACCCATAATGATATAAATGATTTCAAGTAATTT
Source organism: Enterococcus sp. GPZ-007 (assembly GCF_059374735.1). NCBI lineage: Bacteria > Bacillati > Bacillota > Bacilli > Lactobacillales > Enterococcaceae > Enterococcus > Enterococcus sp. GPZ-007. The sequence goes on from NZ_JCAFYN010000011.1 coordinate 43,237, forward strand.
CTCTGACATCAAGACATCAGGACTTAGAAAAAATGACATCTGCTTTCCTCCCTATTTCCCGTTTCCGTAGTATTTTTTGAATAGCTTACGATCCTTCAAGAAGTAATACACGATCGCTACGATTACGGCGAATAACGCCACAGGAATTTCCACCTTCGCTAGATCAAGTAAGCTGGCTTCATAGCCTAGAGATTTCAAGGTCGCCTGCACCAGCAACGCACCCGGTCCACCGACGAATAAGACTTGGAAGAAGAACCACGCGATGTTTTCCATCCCAGAAGACATCCCTTTTAACTCTTCAACATACTCTTCTTCAGGCTCTTTCCCTTTTGCTTCGATTGAACCAATCACCATCGGCATGATGATCGGACGAACAAAGCCAGCTACCCCGCCGAAGCTAATGTTAAAGGCCGCGAAGATCGAACGCATGATTCCATAGGCACCAATCACCGCACCAGCCGACGCATTTTTTATTTTTCCGATCAATTTCGCTGCGGATTCCTTTAGACCATTTCGTTCCAAAGTACCCGTCACCAGCATGATCAAAATGAAGATCGCCATCGAACGGTTAGAAACAAAGCTTGTTCCCAAGGTCGTTAACAGACCCTCCACGCCTAGACCACCAGTGATCGCCGTAACCACCGCGGCCACTAAGATGATCAGGATCGAATCCAACTTCAAGGCAAAGCCGATAATCACAATCAAAATTCCTATTAATTTCGCTAATTCCATCTAAAATAAATCCTCCCTCAATATATATCTAATAATCAGCCGAAGCTGAGTACTCCCTTTTGAAAATTTGAATTTTCTGACTTTTCAGAATAAAAAGACTATGTCTACTTTTTGAAGAGCGTTCCGACTTCGCGTCCTGCCAAAATGTCCAGCAAAACTTTGGGGCTTTTCCCATTCGCCAGTACCATTGAAATATTGGCCGTCAAGGCGCCCGTCGCGGTTTTCAGCTTGCTGCGAATGCCGCCGCGACTCAGATTTCCAATGTTTGAATCCGCTTCTTCCAATAATCGCTGATCGATCTCGCTCAAATGTCGAAACAATGTCGCCTGTTCATTGACCGCAGGATTGGCAGAATATAAACCATTCACATCAGAAAGCATGATCAATAAATCAGCCTCGATCGCTTCGGCCACCAACAACGAAAGTTCATCATTGTCTTCAAACTTCGCCAAATGACCTTCTTCATCCACCGTCACCGCATCATTTTCATTGATGATCGGCAAAATCCCATGCTCCAGCAGCTCTTGAAGCGTTTGAACAAACGCGTGTCGACTTTTCGGATATTCCAACACTTCCCGACTCAATAAAAGCTGTGCAATTGTTTGATCCTGCTGGTTAAATGCAGCCTCATACCTGCTGGTAACCAATCCTTGACCGACTGCCGCAGCCGTTTGTTTTGAAACTTCACCAAGCTGAGTAATACCCGCACCAACGGCTCCCGAAGAAACAAGGATCGGTTTCTTTCCGATAGCAATCAGTTCAGACAACACACTCGCCAGCTGCGAAATCACGGCTTCCTCAATGCCTGTCGCAGGGGATACTAATAAGCTCGTCCCGACCTTTATTACAATAATGTTCGCGTCTTTTATTTCTTCTCTCATCTATTACACCTTAACTATAAAAAACAAGTAATAGCATTTAATAAAACTATTTGTGTCTATTACCCTTCAATTATTTTTTGCTAATAATAGCACAAAAACACCCACATGGGAATATTTTATTTTTTTAATCAAAATCCCCTTTAAATCAAACGAACATTATGTTGCGAACGTTTTATGATTTATTAGAGGAACTTTGAAGATTTTTGAGTTTGATATTTTTTTTAAAACAAGTAAGAACCACCAATTTCATATCCAGTCCTTAAAAGAACGATTTTTATTTATATAAATAACCACATAGATTGTGGATAGATAATAGCGCTAACATTTCCGGCGAAAAGCTTTTGTTATTAAATTCAATTAAAAGATTGAATAAATCTTCAAAAAAAAGCTCGCCGATGCTAGATGAAACCTAACATTGGCGAACCATACTGATCCATGCTGGAAGCTCAAATCAACACTATTCAAATAATTACATCTTACTCACAAACTTTTAAAATCGGACTTTACCGGTTTAAACGTTTTTCAGCAATTCGATAAACTTCACTATCTTCACGTTTTCCGATGACTACAATCTCGATGATTTCCATACCAAACTCAGACTCCTTGAAAATGACACGCAATCCTAATCTTCTGTGCTTCATCTTTCGGCATTCACTTAATTTACCGCGTAATGCCTGACCTGCCTTCATCCCTTGGTCCTCAATTCTTTTGAGCGATTTAAGAACCTGTTTCCGTTGACTATTATCAAGACGTTCAAAATCACGCTTTGATAAATCGGTAAATACAACTTCCTGCTTCATTCCCATTCGTCCTCTACATCCTGAATTTCAGTTCGCCAATCCTTTCCAGCCACCTCATCAACAGAATAATAGGTCGTTGTACTGATTTCAAACGGAATCCTCTTTTTCTTGACGACCTGTGTCAAATACAAGGTTACAGCTGTAGTTAAGTCTAGTCCTAGATCTTCTAACGTATCCTTCGCTTCTTGCTTCAATCTCTTGTCCACATTAATATTCAAACGTGTTTTTTCGTTTTTGTTTTTTTCTTTCATTTCCATTTTATTAGCCACCTACTTCTTTCGCATTATGTATATGACACTCTAGAACTATACTTAAACGATCAATTTCCATCCAATAAAACGCACCAATTGCGCACTAATGACGCACCAGTTACACACCCATTATACACCTAAAGACCTCCACTTAAAACAAAGATTTCTTATAGCCTTGCTTTATATCTATGATTTCCTTAATACATGGCAAGCGTTAAAAAAAAGAGCAACCATCAAAAATGATTATTGCTCTAAGAACTGATTTTATTTCCATAAACTATAGGAGCCATCAACTATTCCTCATGCGCCTGCACTTCGCGAGCATATTCTTTACTCGCTTCATAAACAGAAATAGCTCTCTTGCGCCGTTCCTTATGATTAATAATCGGTGTAGGATAATCCTCATCCAAAATCACGCCATATTCCTCTTGCTCTTCTTTGGTCATTTTTTCCGGCTGATGAATCAGCTTCTCCGGCAGATTTTCTAACTCTTTCACATACTTCTTGATGAACTTACCCTCTGGATCGAATTTCCGTGATTGGGTCGTAGGATTGAAGACACGAAAGTACGGTACAGCATCGGTTCCGGTGGAGGCCGCCCATTGCCAGCCGCCGATATTGCTGGCGGGATCGTAGTCGATCAGCTGCTGTTGGAAATACCGCTCACCCCAGCGCCAATCGATCAGCAGATCCTTCGCTAAAAAGGAAGCCGTGATCATCCGCAAACGATTGTGCATCCAGCCGGTTTCATTCAATTGGCGCATCGCCGCATCCACGATCGGAAAGCCAGTTTTTCCCGCTTGCCATTTTTCGAATTTCTCTTGATCATTTTCCCACTTGATGAAACGAAATTGGGCTTGGATCGGTTGCTTCTGCTGACGGGGATGATTGGTAAAGATCATATTGTAGAAATCACGCCAGCACAGCTCTTTTTCGAAGGTGGAGCATCCTTGTGAAGATTTTTCTTCCTGCAGCGCCTGCCAAACAGTTCGAATCGAAACCTCGCCGGTCCTTAAATAGCGCGACAAATGACTAGTTTCATCCAAAATCGGAAAATCGCGCGCTTTTTCATATTTTTCTACGGAGTTTTTGACAAACTTCTTCAATTGACGGTTTGCTGCTTCTTCACCGATCTTCGTTTGCTTGGGCAGCTTTGCGACCAATTTGTCGAATTTCTTTTCATCTTCTGGAAACAGCACCTTGGAATAGACCGAATCTGCTTGAAAGCGAACTTTCACCGGTGTTTCTTTCACTCGTTCTTTCCATTGATTGTAATAGGGGGTGAAAACTTTATACGGATCGCCTTGTTGATTTTTGATCTTCCTTGCTCCATGAAGGTAGTGATCCTGAAATCGAAAATACTCGATCCCATTTTGGCGAAAGAACTTTTTTGCTTCCTCATCTCGCTTCGCCCCAAAACCGGTCGTGTCTTCATTGAAATAGATTTTATTCCAGTCCGGCAATGCCTCTTTTAATTGTGCAAATAAGTCTAGCGGCTCCCCATATTGAATTTGCAGTTGAGCCTGCTCATCGATTCTCCCCTTAAAATGCTGGACGCTCCCGAAAAATGCTTGATGATTGGGACTTTCTTCCAGAAATCGTGCTGGATTGACTTGGAATAATAACACTAGTTTGTCTTCTGCCTCCAAATCGTTAAACGCATGATAAAGCGCTTTGTTGTCTTGAATTCTTAGATCGCGGCGAAACCACATAACCGTCTGCATCGAATCAACCTTTCTCGTTAACCTTCTTTCTTCGAAACTACCATAGAATGCTGAAAAAGGCACTTTTGATGTTTATAAAAACTAGTTTTTCAGCTGGAAAAATTCAAATTTCAAGCCTTTTAAAATCATTTTGGGTAATCGCCAGTTCTCATTGACAGGGCTAGTGTTTACTAGTATAAATATGTTAGTAAACATCATCTTATGGATATATTTGTGTTATCAAATGTTTGTCTCTACAAAAATCAAATAAAATACAAACGTTCTATTCATTCTTTATAAGAAAAAATCTTAAAATAATAGAATGTTTTTCATTCATTTTGAAAGAAGGAAGCGGTCATAAAAAATACAAAGGAACGAATCTGGCGTGAAGCCTTAACCTTATTTTCCCAGCGGGGATTTGATGGGGTATCGGTAAAAGAAATCGCAAAAGCGGTCGGAATCAAGGATAGTTCGCTTTATAATCACTACAAAAGCAAACTGGAAATCTTCAACACTATTCTTAGGGAAGTTTCTCAAATTTTAAAAGAAGCCAATAACACCTACGCGATCCCTTTGACAGTAAATGCCGGAGACAAGTATAAAAACATCCCGATTCAAGAATTGACGAAGATGTATGTTGATGCCTTTAAGTTTTACTTAGCAGACGAGACTGCTTCGAAATTCAGGAAGCTGTTGATTGCGGAGCAGCACATGAATCAATCTGTCGGAAACTTATATAATGAACTATTTTTTGATCTTCCCATGAAGTATCTGACGATTTTATTCACTGATCTTGTCAATCAAGGAACTTTTATCAAGATGGACCCATACATTATCGCGATGCATTTCTATTCTTCCATCAACTTCCTAATCCGACGCTGCGACATCCGACCAGATTTAGTCGAGGAAAACATTTCCTTATTGGAACAGCATATTGAACAATTTGACCAAATTTATCGGGTCGAACGTACCCAATAAATTTGGTCAAATTGAAAAAAGCTTCGACGGTTTAGTCGAAGCTTTTTACTGCTTCCTAAATGTCAAATTAAGCTAGACAAATTCTCTTCATTCATGTAACCCAAAAATACCTCCAATGGTGTTCGGTAGTTCAATGACCTCCTAGGGATATGATTTCTCCTGGAAGCAACGGATTGAATAAATGACTCTGGGACGTTGGTAAAATCCATCGCTTTTTTTCAAGCCATCTTTTCGCAATAATCCGTTAGAATGCTCATTTAACTCACGTTGTGAAGGGGTACCTGGATCCGCAAAGTAAATGTCTATATCATTGACATTACTAATTGCTTTCCAGTTTGAAAATTCTTTTCCACAATCAAACGTGATTGATTTGAACACGTGACGAGGAAATGTTTGAAACCATTGATTCATTCTGTGTTCAATATCTTTTGCCTGTCGACCAGTAGGTTTTAGCGTAATAATCACTTTGCTTAAACGCTCCACCAAGGTAATAACAGCACTTTTATGCTTCGCACCAATGATCGTATCTCCTTCGAGGTGACCAAATTCTTTGGAATAATTTGAATACTCTTTGTTTCGTTGACGAATCGAGCGGCGAAAAGCTTGTTTTCCACGTTTTTCTTGATGCCCATTCGGTTTGCGTTTTCCTTTCAGAGGGAGGGACAAAGCATCAAACAAGCCTTTTTCAAACATCCGATACAGCGTACGAACAGAACAAGCGATTGGATACTCCGCTCGGCCAATAATCACATCAGGTGTCCATCCTTGAGCCACCTTGTTTTGAACATAGTCTGATTGTTCAGCGGGTAAAACGATCGCACGTCTGCCGCAACGGGATTTATTTTGCTTGTATTGTTGGTAATAGTCTAAAGGGGTATTCCCCTGTTCCAAAAAATGATACACATTGTAAATGGTTTGTCTTGAACGCCGTAAGCTGCGGGCAACATTGGCGACAGGTTCATTGATTTTGAAATAAGCGTCTATCATCACGAGTTCATCTGGTGTAAGATGAGTGTAGGTCATTTGTACTCACTCCTTATAATTCTTTGAACGGAACTATTTTGAGTGTAGCACAAATGACTTTTTTTGTTGTCTAGCTTAATTTTACAATTGGCGATTTCCAATTCAAAAAAACCGAATGACCTGCTCACTGTCGATTTCAACAGCGGAGAATCAATCGGCTATTCTGCTATCAAATACTGATGGATTTCAAACCTGGAAATATTTTATCGTATAAAGTAGCATAGTAAAAAAATTCAGCAACCAAAAAACCGCTGAAATAGATGATCTCTCATCGCTCAGCGGCTCCATTTATTACAATGACTTGCGAACGGCATCCGCTATTTTTTCGATTTTCGGTCCATAAACCACCTGAATATGAGTGTCCGAAGGTTTGATAATACCCAAGCTACCAGTTTTCTTCAAGATATTTTCCTGAACCAGATTCATATCACCTATATCTACCCGCAGCCGTGAAATACAATTATTGACTACTTTGATATTTTCTCGACCACCTAGTCCGGCGATCACCTGCATTGCCAGCGAATTATCACCATTAAACGAGGCAGCATCGACTGCTTCATCCTCGTCAACCTCCTCTGCCACGTCAATCGATAATTTTTTCTTACTGAGGTATCTCATAAAGACAAAGTAATAGAGTACAGCGTAAATTGGACCAACCACTAAGACCATATACCAGCGGGAACCAGGCTGCATCACACCCCAAACGATGTAATCAATCAAGCCGCCACCAGTATTTCCAATAGCCACACCTAAAACTGACATCAATAAGAATGAGACACCGCCCATTAGTGCATGGAATAAGAAAAGCATCGGTGCGATAAACATAAATGAGAACTCTAGTGGCTCCGTGATGCCTGAAATAATACTAGCTGCTACACCAGCAATCATCAATGCCTTTACGCGATCCTTCTTATCTGATGGGCTTGAACGATAGATCGCCAGCGCTGCCGCTGGAAGACCAAACATCATAAACGGCATTTTCCCTTGACCTAGAAATTGGGTAAAAGGTCGCAAGGTATCAATGTCTACCTTGTCGAAAAATTGCAGGAAGATATTCAGACAACCTTCGACACCTTCGTAGACTCCACCAACCGCAGTCGTTCGAAAAATACTATTTAGTACATGATGCAAGCCCGTCGGAATCAGCAAACGCTCTAAGAAACCAAAGAAGAATACACCGATTGAACCCGCGCTGCCGATTAATGTACCTAAAGCAGTTATCCCAGCCGATACAGGCTGCCATACAAACGGCGCCACTTGACCTAATAGCCCCATTACTAAAATCACCACGATCGCAACAAATCGTTTTCCACCGTAGAAAGCAATCGCCACCGGAAACTGAATCTTATGGTATTTATTATGCAGAAACGCGACGATTATTCCGGTCAAAATTCCCGCGACTGCACCCATATCAATTGTCTCCACACCTAGAATTGGCGCCACGCGCAACGATTCAAAATTGACAAACCCGGAATTTACCACAGTGCTGGCACTAACTAAAAATGTATAATACCCGACAAAACCTGCAAAAGCGGCGATCCCTTTGTCCTCTTTTGCCATTCCTAATGAGATCGAGATCGCAAATAATACTGGAATCAACGTAAATACCACACCAGAAATCGTTCGCAGCGTATCAATGATATAGAATACGGCTGGATTTTCCAAAAATGGCAACGCAGCAACCACCTGATCCTTTAGCAGCGCCCCTGAGATTCCTAACAGAATCCCACAGGCGGCTAAAGCGGCGATCGGCATCATCAAACTGCTGCCTAATGTTGAGAAAAAATCCATTATTCTATTCTTTTTCATTTCTTTTCCTCCTCGCCTCGTCAGCTTAACTTAACTCAGGCCACATACCCTTGTTTGCTTCAATCAATGTATCCAACACTTTACGAGCTTTTTTCCCATCATTGACCAGTCGGTTTAACGTTAACGCCTGCAATGCTTTTTGATATGAATTTTCATAATAAGCATCGACTAAAAGCTTTTCACTGGAAACTTGATTGACCAACAATCCTAAGTAGAATTGAGAAATATTTCCTACACCCATTGGACGAGGACCGTTTGCACCAAGCTCACAGACAACCTCTACCATCGCATCATCCTGCATATTTGCGATCGCACCATTATTTTCAACAATCAAAATGTGGCGGTTATTCTTATTAAAGGCGATCGCAACCGCGACTTCAATCATCATTTCCGCATGAGCATCACTGATGTCATCAAATTTATCTCCCAGAGTCCCAGCAGCAATGATCTCTTCACACTCGGCAAAAACCCGTTTTTCTCTTCCTGCCATTACTTCGTCGGCACGCGTAAAATTTGGATCCAGCGTTTCAGCTTTATATTCTGGATATAAATAGTACTGGTCATAGGTATTCGGCAAATATTCAGGATAATCCTTCATCATCGTTTCGACCATGCCATAGGTATCCAGCCAAGAAGGATCTCTCTGCTCAGCATCTTGTGGTAGAAAACCTTGTTTCTTTATTAGTTCCTTGATCTTTGGCAACAAATCTTCGCCAGTATTTTTGTCATAAATATGTGTGAACCAACCATAATGATTCAAACCAAAATAGACAGGATCTAAATCTTCCCAAGAGCAGCCCAGCAAGCGGCTGCAGGAACGAACAACATTCTCAGGCTGATCGCAGATATTTAGAATACGTTGATCTTCCGGGAATTCGCGCCGTAAAGCCTCAGCGACGATCGCCGCTGGATTAGAATAATTTAGGACCCATGCATCAGGTGCATATTTTCGAATATCATGCACCGCCTCGATCATTTGAACAATTGAGCGCAATCCATAAGCCATACCACCGGCGCCACAGGTTTCTTGTCCGACTAAGCCCATACTCAAAGGGATATGTTCATCTTGTGCCCGCATTGGCAACCCGCCTGCCCGCATTTGCATAAAGACAAAGTCCATGCCCTCATACGCTTCTTTGCTATCTGTCGTATAGGAAAAGTCTAGCTCAGGAAATTGCTCGCGATATAAAATATCACCAAACTTTCCGACTAAATCTTGACGATCTTGATCAATATCAAACAATACTAATTTCTTTAGTGGAAATTCTTTTTTCATTTTAACGAAGGATTTCAAAAAACCTAATGTGAAGGTACTTCCTCCACCAACGATACAAACATTATATTTTTTCATGCTCAACATTCCTCTTAGATAAAATTTTTTGCTCACTATTAATGGCCATTTAATATATTTTAACTATGCCATCAATTGAAAACGAATACAATATCTTGTATTATTTTACGTGAGGATCACTGATAAAGTGATTTGTCACAGAACTTGTGACAAAATGCACTCAGAATTCCTAAGAAAGGATGTGCGATATGTTAGCTGATATTTTAGACAATGAAATGATGACTAGCCTTAATCCCAATGAACAAACCATTTTACATTATATTTATACTCATCCAACAGAAGTTGAAGGAGCGACCATTAGAGAACTGGCAGATCAATTAGCGGTCTCCACTACTACAATTCTGCGTTTTTGCAAAAAAATAGGGTTGGTTGGCTATAGCGAATTGAAGTATATCATAAAGCAAAGCAATGCCTCTATCCCACAGGATATTTATAAACAAACATCTGATGCTGCTTTTTTACAAGAGATGTCACAGGATATTGAAAATACGCTGCTACTGATGAAGGAACAAACCGTTCATCAAATGATCGACCTGCTGAATAGCTCAAAACATATTCATCTATACAGCGGCGGCGGAATCTCAGGACGAGTATTGGATTATTGGGAAAAGATGCTGTTTTCCTATGGGCGGCAAAATGTTTACCGCTATGAAGCCTCTCGCCTAGCTTTTCATATCGCCGACACTTTGACAGATCAGGATGTGCTTTTTGTGATTAGCTGCAGCGGAACTTATGAACCAACCATTCGAATGGCAAATCTAGCAAAAATGCGGGGAGCTACTGTTGTAGCTATTACTCCTTATACTGATAACGTTCTGGCGACGACCGCCGATTTGAACTTCCGCTTTTTTGGACATCCGCGGCAAAATAAGAACACAGAGTTTACTTCACGTTTACCAATTTTCTTCGTGATTGATACGATTTTTAAAGCCTATCTTGTCTCACTGGAGGGGAATTCAAATGAATGAGCTTTTCGCAACGATTGACCTAGAAAAATTATCAGAAAATGAACGCGGGATGCTGAATTATATTCAAGAGAATCCTGCATTGATCGTTCGGATGACCCTTCATGATCTAGCCAGTAAGCTATTTGTCTCAGACACCATTATGATTCGCTTCTGCCAAAAGCTCGGTCTATCAGGATTTAGCGAGCTAAAATATTTGATCAAAAATGAATTGGAAATGGTCAAAAAAAGACAGACTCTCTTTCGTGAACAAATCGAGCAGCAAATCAACGATTTTAACTATTTCTTGGAATTCGCTCCAATAGAAGAGCTGCATTCGATTGTTCAACTGCTTTGCAACGATCAGCCATTGTACATTCACGGACGAAGCTTGAGTGCTATTCCAGCCAAATATCTCCACACTGTCTTAAATACATTGAATCGACGCTGTATTTTAGTAGAAGATCTTCACTTGATCAAGAGTATCAGTCGCACTATTCAGCCAGGCTCTGTTATTATGATTACCTCGGCGAATGTTCCAGTGGCAATCTATCAAGAGATTTTTGCGAATGCGAGGAAGAATCAAGCAAAAACGATCTTGATTACATCTCAGAAAAACGAACAGACTGAAAACTTAGCTGATTATTGTTTGTTCAGCAAAGATACCCCGCTGACTTATAATGAGACAGACGTAAACTCGCGAATCAATATGCTCAGTCTGATACAAATAATCATCGAGCTTGCCAGTAAAGAACTTTTATCTGAAGAAACTTTTCCAATATAATAGCCTCTGCACATAAAAACAGAAGGACCAAATGACTACCAAAATTAATAGTCATTTGATCCTTCACTTTCTTTTTGTTAAGTATTCATCATAAAAACTTTACAGTTCTTTTCTAATCAATGTTGTCCATCGGGAAAACAATCCCAGACTGTCTTCTCATTTCAGTCAACGTCTCATGAATAGCCAAGCTTGTTTCGAATGAGACTTTGGTTGATTCGATTTCGCCCTTCTTGACCTGCTGGATCATATCAGCGATCTCATAAGAAAAGTTCTCTTTCGGAGAAACACCTAACTCGGTTCTTTTACCGGTTTTTCTTTCAATAAACGTGATTTTCTGCGGCTGGCTTGGTTGATCGATCAGAAGCTGTCCTAATTCCCCACAAATTTCACAGGTATTTACCGTGTCGCTGGCCTTCGAATAATTCAGTGAAACATTGAATCCGTCATAGCTTAAAATACTAGAGCCAGCGACATCGGCACCTGTATCAAGCAGTGAAGCTGTGCTGAGAATTTTATCTGGTTTCCCGAAAAGCCCGACACAATCAGCTACAACATACACCCCTAGATCCATCGTTGCCCCATTGGCTAACTCATTTCTGAAGGTCGTGGGATTTTCGCCAGCTAAATAGGCGTCGTATCTGGAGGAATACTTGGAAAAATTCAAATTGACTTGGCGAATTTTTCCGACTAACTTCAGATTTTCTCGCAGAATTTGAAAGTTAGGATTGTATAGTGGAATCAAGCCCTCCTGTAAATAGGTATTATTTTTTCTGGCACACGCAATCAACTCTTTTACTTCCTCAACATTCGCGGCTAACGGTTTCTCACAAAATGTTGGCACACCTCTTTCCAAAAAATAGGTGGCAATAGCATGATGGAGACTGTTAGGAACAGCGATATAAACCGCCTCGATCAGCTCTGATTCGTACATTTTCTGATAAGAATCAAAATGATGAGAGATTCCGAATTTTTCGCCATAGTTCTTAGCCTTAGCCAGCGAAGTTCCGCAAACAGCGACAACTTCACATTCTTCGACTTGTGCGGCACCTGCCATAAAAAAATCTGATACAAAATTTGTTCCAATTATGCCAAATTTCAACTTGATTTCCCCTCTCTCTTCCAATCGATAATGACACCGGTATACTCTTCTTTTTTGTTCATCAACCCATCATAAGCCGTCATTAAATTTTCTTCGGTCGGTGTGATGACATGGCTGATGAATTGCTCCACATCAATGATTTTTTTGTTTAATAGGCTCTCGATATATTTTAGACTTCGCTGAATCGATAGCCGTGATCCTTCTTTTTCCTCATAAGGATATCTGCGATTAAACGCCCCGATGACCGTCAGCATTTTTGTATGAATCGCGTTGAAGGAATCCGTAGCATTCGTTACATACTCGGTTCGCGGCGATCCCAGCAAAATGACTTGCCCATACTTGCCAGCAATTTTAATCGCCGTCTCGATGCTTTCAGAAAAACCAGTCGCATCAACAACAATATCCGCGCCCTTATTCTCAGTCAGCTTCATCACTTCCTCGCACTGATCCTTTGGTGCACAATGAACCACATGATCTACGCCAATTGCCTGCGCTTGTTCTGCGCGATGCTCGACCGGTTCCAGCGCAATGACTTCGACACCCATTTGCTTGTAATAAATCGAAAGGATCAAGCCTAAAGTACCCATACCTAGAATCGCGACAGTGTCCCCCAGCTTAACATCCGCCGGTAAAATACCATTCATAGCGATCCAGCACATCATCAAAAAGGACCCTTCGATTGGCGTTGTCTCTTCCTTCAGTTTAAACAGGACTCCTCCGTCACTTTTCTTAGGATCGTAAAACTGCAAGCTGCTGTGAGGTCCATTAAAAAGAACCTTGTCACCAATCTCAAATCCTGCTATATCAACACCAGTCTTCAAAATCCTGCCGACAGAGCAATAGCCTGGTCGAACCGGATAGACGGCTGCCTTCTTCAACCCAAATACCCGCGACAATTCGGTTCCAGCACTAATCAAAGAAACATCACTCTCGATCAAACATTCTCCCGCTGAAATGGCATCTGGATCGATCCGCTCCTCTACTAAACGGACATCCTTAACACCATTGATCACAACACTTTTAGCTAAAATTTCGATCACCCTCTCAAAAGTTGATATGTCGACATGTTCTACCGAAAGCGTAACACGTTGTTAGAAGTCCGTCAATATGCTATTATTAGACCAATAATGATATATCAACTTCATAAGTTGACTTATCTACTATTTAAGAATAAAGTTGGTGAATAAAATGACAACGACCCAAAATTTCAAATACAACGTAATCAAAAATGATCTCATAAAAGCGATCCAAACCAAAGAACTAAACGCTGGAGACAAGGTCTTATCCGAAGCAAAGCTATGCAAAAAGTACAACGTCAGCCGAATCACTGTCACTAGAGCGATCAACGAATTAGTCGCAGAAGGCTATCTTTACCGCATCCAGGGTAAAGGAACCTTTGTCAAAGGCAAACAACTTTCAGAAGGCGTTTCTCAGCTCGCCAGTTTCACCGATCGAATGAAAGACAAGCAGCTGAAGCTAGAAACTAAGGTACTAGAAACATCAAGTGTTAAAATCCCTTTGAAGATGGCAAACTTTTTCAACCTACCGAAGGACAAAAATGTCATTCTGCTAAAAAGACTGCGCATCGTTGACGGAGAATTATTGTGTTTGAGCATTTCTTATTTGATTCCAGAAATTTTTTATTGGACCACGTTAGAGGATATGGAAAACGAATCGCTCTTTAATCTTTTGGAGAATAAATATGACTTCAAATTAGGCAACGCCACCCAGGAATTCGAGGTTGGATATTTGACCGAAAAAAATGCAAAATACTTGGAGATATCCAGCCAAGACCCTTGTCTTAAGCTGTCATTATACAGCTCTTTAAAGGATGGACGACCGGCTCAATTTGAAGAAACCTATTACGTCGGCAGCAAGTACGCCTATCAGATCATGCTGCCGGCGCCGCAGTCCTTTAATAATGTACTTAATGCGGAGGAAATTGAGTAAAGAGCGAACGCGCATATACTTTCCAAATGGAAAGAAATATGCGCGTTCGCTTTCTTTTTGTTAAGTATTTTTGAAAAAATTTACGATCAGTCTGAATTACCATCGGACTCTTTTCTTCTGCAATAATCGACATAACCAAAGGCAAAGGCCTCGATCAACAGGAAAAATGACGAGGAAGTTTGCAGCCACCAGTCGTTAGGATTGGGGCTGCGACTGCTTGAAGCGTAAAGTGAATAGTCAGCTCTGCCAGATAAAAGATTATTTTGCATGTTGGTAATTGAAACAATCGTTGAATGATAGGTCGAGAGAACATTCAACACATTCAGAAGATGCTGATTTTCTCCGGATAAGGAAAAGACAAAGATCAGATCGTCCTTAGTAATATTTTCGATGATCCGCTTGAACTCGTTTGATTGTGAGGAGGCTGGGATCATTTGCGCGGGTTTTCCGATCAGCAGCAGCAAGCGCTGCAATTCTGCCGCTTGGTTTTGCTGGGTGACGCCCGTTCCCAGCAGATAGACATTTCGACTGTTTTCTAAGGCTTGATAAATCTTTTCCCAGTTATTCTCTTCAAGGTAGCGGATGGTTCGTTCCGCATCTGAAAAAATTCTTTTCTTAAAAACAGCGTCTTCCCCGCTATCATTTGGATTGTTCTGCCACTTCAAAAAGTTGCGCAATTCGCTAAAGCCAGTAAATCCCAGCTTCTGCGTAAAACGAATCACGGATGATTTTGAGGAATGACATATTTTCGCAAACTCATTGGTTCCCATCGTTGCCAGCTCTTTGGGGTGTGCATTGATGTATTTTACCATCTGAATGTCTACGTCATTGAGCAGCTCATAGTTTTGATTGACAATATCGGAAAAAAGCATCTTCAGCCCTCCTTAGTGGTTTCTTTCACCTTACAAAACTTTCACCAGATACTCAAGCTAGAAAAGAGCATTAATGATCTTCGCCATCATTAATGCTCTAAGAACTAGTTTAATTCAGGCCACCAAGTACCGTTTGCTTCAATCATTTCATCTAAAATCTGCTTCGCAACTGTTGCTGAAGGGACGGTCTTGGAAAGCGTCATCGCCTGCCATAATTTTTGATAGGATTTTTCTTCAAAAGCATCTACGACCAATTTTTCCACCGCCACTTGCTGCTCAATCATGCCTTTTTGGAAGTGCGGAATTTTGCCCATGCATAGCGGTTCATAGCCGCGTTTGCTGACGAGACAAGGCACTTCCACCATCGCATCATCGTCCAAATTGGCGATCGCCCCTTCGTTTTTGACAATCAAGAGCATCCGTTCATAGGTATTATAGGCAAGAGCACCTGCCAACTGAACGATAAATTCCGCATGCTCTCCCGCTTCAATCGTCGTATCTTCCGCCGTTTGTGCTGCTGCGATCCGTTCGCACTCGGCAAAAACATTCTTCTCACGATTGTCCATCACTTCGTTGGCCCGGGTATAATCTGGATTCGCGTGAGCAACGACATAATCAGGATATAAGTAGTATTTTAGGTAGGTATTTGGAACCGTTGTTGGGTCGACTGCATAGACGTCTTTGGCTTTTTGGAAAGTATCCATCCAGCTGGTTTCTTCCAGCAATGGATTTTCTTTGCCTTCAGACGCCGCATAGCCGTATTTTGAAAGATGCTCCTTTAACTTCGGCATCAGGTCATTGCCTTGCTTGTCGGTCATTTCGGTCCACCAGCCAAAATGATTCAGCCCATAATACCGATCAACAATCTCGCTTTCGTTTTCAAGACCGACAATATCCGCGATAGATTTTTTGATGGCAACTGGCATATCACAAATATTGATGATTTTCGCATTCGGACGCATTCTTCGGGTCGCTTCTGCCACGATGGCGGCTGGATTTGAATAATTCAGCATCCACGCATTCGGCGAATATTTTTCCATGTAGTCAATTAGCTCCACCACGCCTGGAATCGAGCGCATGCCATAAGCCATGCCGCCAGGCCCACAGGTTTCCTGCCCTACTACACCATATTTCAACGGAATCTTTTCATCCTTCTCACGCATCGACAAGCCGCCGACACGAATATGAGCCATCACAAAATCAATATCGGTAAAGGCTTCTTCAGGATCAGTGGTGGCTAAAAATTCGATCTCTGGCGCGCGTTCTTTGACGATCACCTCGCAGGCTTTCGCGACAATGCTTTGCCGTTCTTCGTCATTATCGTAAAATTTCAACTTCCGCAAAGGAAATTTGTCTTGGTTTTCAATAAGCATCATGACGATTCCCGCGGTATAGGTACTTCCTCCGCCTGCAATTACAACTGACTGTTTTTCCAACTTCATTTTTCTCTTCCTTTCGCTGCGTTCAAACTTCTATGACTCACTCATCCCTAGTCTTTCGCAGATATCTTCTTTGAATACTTGCACGCCCATGCCGATAATGACTTGAACATTCGTGCCATTTAAGACCACACCCTTTTGCTGGGAGATCTTTTCTAACTGGGCAGAATCGACTAACGTTTGATCCTTGACCGTCACTCTTAATCTAGTAAAGCAATTGGAAATGCTTTCGATATTTTCTTTTCCGCCTAAACCAGCAACGACTAAGTCAAAGTCATTGTTACCAGCAGTCGCTAAATCTCCATTAGGAACATTTTCCAAAACGAGTTCTTCTGCTAAATCATCCTCTCGTCCTGGCGTTTTAATGTTCAATTTATTGATTAATGTCACAAAAATCAAATACCAGATTACGGACATGATCAGTCCAACGATGATTACTAGATAGAACTTCGTAACCGACGGACTGAATACGGAATTTGAAACAAAGGTGTCAATCAATCCATAAAGCATATACGTTCTGGCACCGATCGCCCAAAGGATCGTCTCTGAGACAGCCGTTAGCAAGCTGTGCACCAGCCACAATAATGGCGAGACAAATAAGAAGGTGAAGTCGATCGGCTCCGTGATTCCTGCCACTGCTGAAACAAACATTGAAGGCAAGATCATCCCCTTCACTTCATCCTTGCGATGCTTTTTAGCACAATGGATCAGTGCCAAAGCCACCGCGACTGAACCGAATATTTTTACAAAACCAAAGGTCGCAAAGCGCAAGGACGGATCCAAGCTCGTGATCGTTCCGGCATTCGCCATCTCTGCATAAAAAATATTCGCTGCGCCATTATACACTTGACCGCCAATCTTCGCAGTCCCGCCTAAAGCGGTAAAACAAAAAGGCATCCATAATAAATGATGCAAACCGGTTGGAATCAAGAAACGATTTCCAAAGGAGTAAATGAAGACCCCAAGTAATCCAGTTGTCAAAATGAACCCCGATAATGACGAGATCCAGCTATTCACCACTGGCCAAATATAGCTCATGCCGATCGCAGTTACTAAGATAATCGGAATCAGAATCATGAAGGAAAGACGCGAACCGCCGTAGATACTCAGGAAATCAACAAACTCCTTATCAGAAAAACGATTGTGAATAAACGCTACGAGACACCCCACGAACATTCCTAAAAAGACATTCATATCAACGACCTGGAAGCCTAAAACAACCGCCTGCCCTGTTCCGAAAAGCCCCATTTCACCTGCTTCAGCTAATTGCTTGGTCAACGTCAACCAAGCATTATTAGCCGCTAAAAAGAATAGAAATGCGATTAATGAGATAAGAGCTGCTTCCACTTTTTTCTTTTTTGCTAAAGAGGCTGTGATCCCGACACAAAATATCAATGCCAAATTATTCAACATGCTGTCCATCATCGTCTTGATCAATCCACCGAAAGTCTGCAAGACAGTCGGCATGAACTCTAATTGTAAAATAACAGAAACTGCCAAGAACAACCCCATTACCGCCATGAACTTGACTGGAACGATTACCGCTCTGGAAAAGTCCTGCATTGTCTGAGAAAATTTACTTTTCATTATTTCTCTCCATTCGTTTTATTGAGTATACGTATCTCTTGATCCTAGATTAACAACATTTGAAATCAGTTACAATATCTCGCCAGCTCTTTGGACCCAAGTCCACGGATAGAAACCAAAGAAGCAATTATTTAATTTTTAATAACAGAGAGTCATTATTAGAAACTAAAGCAAATCTAATATTCAAGAGTTAACATTATATTTTACGAATATCAGCCTTACAGAGACCATAATAAAATCTTTAACGCGCAAGATATTTAATCAGTAGCTAATCGAATCTATAGAAAAAAGCAGCTAAGTTCTCTCTTCATTTCTAAGAGAAACTTAGCTGCTTTTTATTGCTTCGATATACCCCCTACAGCTATGGAATATAACCGCTTCTTCTTTCTCAATTGATTCGGAGTCACGGGCAGCTCTCCGTTTAAAAAGTGAATAACATCGGGAAAAAGATCGATAAAATGGAAAATCACTTAATTGTATCTATAAGTACAATTAGACTGTAATTTTGATGTTTTGTATCTTGTCAAAGCATCATTTGCGTGCGCATTAAATAAAAAAAATACAAAACCCTTTTACAGAGTTCTGTATCTTCTCTTTTAACTATTTTAATGCTTGATTACATCCATTGGGTGCGGTCCCGCTACTCCGACAAAAATGAACCGCTCGTCCCCTGTATTCTTCATACCATGCTGCTCTCCGGGCCGCGAGATAATCAAGTCGCCTTTCGTGATTTCCACCTCTTCACCATACCCCGGATAAAAGGTTCCGGTTCCTTGAATACAAATCCATAGATCATCGGAAGTTGTATGGGAATGATTGAAAACAGTCTGACCAGGTTCTAAACACCACAAGGCGCCGGCAGTCTTCTCCGTCTCGTAGAAGAAACTCTTTTTACCTTCTGCGGGATCAAAGCAAGCAACATCTTCTACTTTAAACAGTCTTTCCTCAATTTTTGATTTTGACATACTACTCATCCTTCCTTAAAGCGCCTTCATTCTTTGGTAAAAGCGAAATAGTTGTTCGGCGGTTTGCTGAATGCTTTCTTTTGTAATAGCAGGCTGTAAAAGTTCTGCCTCTGTTCCTATGCTGTGGATGATCGAGAAAAAAGCATCAATTCCGCAGTCGTTGCATTGATAGGCATCCTCGGAAGTACTGCCGGCGATCGCGATCAATGGTTTGTTGTACTTTTGCGTGATCTTCGCTAAAGCAGAAGGAACCTTCCCCATCACAGACTGGGCATCTAATCTGCCTTCCCCGGTAATAACAAGATCGGAATTTTTAATTTTTTCCTCAAACTGCTTCTCTGCTGACAATAACTGGAAACCGGAATGAACCTCTCCTTTTAAATAGGCCAGAATCGCAAAGCCTAGTCCTCCAGCTGCACCAGCCCCAGCTGCTTGAGAAAAATCTTTTTTCAAATAGTCTGCTGTAATTTTTGCGAAATGCTGCAATGAAGCATCGAACTTAGCAATATCAGCCTGCTTGACGCCTTTTTGCGGACCGTAGATTGCTGTTGCTCCCTGCTCCCCACATAGAGGATTCGTCACATCACTGGCAATAGTAAAATGACATTGTCGCAATTCCTCCGGCACCTGCGTATCGTCCACCAGATCAATGTGCTCCATATCACAAATACTTCGAGAAATTTCCTCACCATTCTTCTTCAAGAAACGGTAACCCAAAGCCTGAAGCATCCCCATACCACCGTCATTTGTCGCACTGCCGCCTAGACCGATCAGAAATTTTCTTTGTCCTTTTTTGATCAGCGTCCGTAGCAATTCTCCCAAGCCATAAGTCGTCGCTTGCCAAGGATTCAGCTCTGCTTTTTTCACTAGCATGATCCCTGAGGTTTCCGCAACTTCGAGGATTGCCTTATCTTCTAACAGACCATATGTCGCTTTGATTGGTTTTCCCAAGGGTCCGGTTACTGTTTCTGTCTTGATCGAACCAGAAGTACCTGCGATGAAGGCTTCGACTGTTCCTTCCCCGCCGTCAGCTACAGGTAAAATCTCGATTTCTTGAGATTCACTCATTCCAGCTTGGATTCCTTTTTTTACGGCAGCGCCAGCTTCTAATGAGCTGGCGCTGCCCTTGAAGGAGTCCATCGCGATGACTATTTTCATGCCGATCTCCCCCTTTTCATCACTTAAGCATTAACAACATTTACAGGGTTACCCTGTTGGAATTTCTCGACATTCTCCACGGCGATATCCATCAAACGAGAACGTGCTTCACGAGAAGCCCAAGCCATATGAGGTGTAATGATCATGTTCTTCGCCGCTAACAATGGATTGTCCATTTTGATCGGCTCAGTTGAAACGACATCCACCGCTGCACCGCCGACTTTTCCGCTATTCAAGGCATCTCGTAAATCCGCTTCATTGATCAATTGGCCGCGAGAATCATTGATAATATATATACCATCCTTCATCTTCGCGATATTCTCCTTATTGATCATGCCTTCCGTTTCTGGGAATAGTGGACAATGCAATGAAATCACGTCTGATTCCTTGAATAATTGATCCAAGTCCACCATTCTAGCACCCGCAAAAATTCCTTCTGTATGACTTCTGTCATTGGCGATTACCTTCATCCCTAGGGCCTTGGCGATCGCGCCGACTTTTTGGCCAATCCGACCATAGCCGATGATCCCGATCGTTTTGCCGGCCAGTTCCATTTGCGGTGAGTTCCAATAGCACCAATCTGCATTATTGGTCCAATCGCCAGCATGCACCGTGTTGGAATGATCGCCGATGCGGTGACATAATTCCAATAGTAACCCGATGGCATATTGTGCCACACCGTCTGTTCCATAGGTTGGAATATTGGTCACTGTGATTCCGTTTGCTTTAGCGGCAGCCACATCAACCACGTTATAGCCGGTTGCCAAAACGCCGATATATTTCACACTAGCTGCTGCTTCGATGATTTCTTTGGTCATTTGTACCTTGTTTACTAAGATGATTTCAGCATTTCCGATTCGTTCAAGAACCTGTTCTTGCGGTGTCCGATCGTAAACGGTCAAATCTCCTAAGCTGCCTAGCGCCTCCCAGCTCAAGTCGCCAGGATTTTCGGTATAGCCATCTAATACGACGATTTTCATACGAATCTTCCCTTCTCTCTAGTCTTCTAGTAATGCCCAAGCACGTTCAATCACTCGTTTGGTATTCGCGACAATGATATCCCCATCTTCATCGGGTCTTGGTTGAACCTCAAAGGACAGAACCATCGGAGATCTGGCATCTAAAAAGCCTTCGTCCTTCAGCACTTGGAAAAAGTCCAGTAACTCCGGTACATCATTGGCACTGTTGGGATAACCAAATCGGGGATGCAAATCACCATAGGCTTCGCAGCCTTCCGTAACAACGTTATTGCCAATATGCAGGTGTGTGATATACGGTTTTGTACATTGAATGACAAATTTACTTGTTTCATAGGTTGTCGGGAAATGAGATAAATCAACAATCAAACCAAAGTTATTATGGGTTAAGCAAACATCTGCCGCAAATTGTGCAGCTAATGGCGCTGGTCCAATCAATGAACATTTATCCATGTCATAATCGAAGATCTCTAATTCGATCATCATGTTCTTTTTCGCAGCATAGGTACACAGATTGCGGGTCGTCTTCAATAGCTGCTGATAAGCCTCTTCCTTCGTCGCCGCTTCCCATTTGCCTGAAAGGAAGGCAATCCCTTTTGCGCCTAAATATTCTGCCTCGTCAATGGCTTCTAATAATGTTTGCTCCGCCTTCAGACGATCCTCCTCATTGATCGCATTAGGATTCAAACCCGGTCCCAATAAACGCGGCTGCGCTCCGTAGCACACACGCATATGGCTTTGAGCCAAAATATCTCGCGCGTCCTCACGCTCTTTGTCTTCTTTTACTTGCGTCATTTCGATCGCGTTGAAGTAAGGATCTCGTGATACTTTCGTCAAGGTGTCTAATAGCGGGTATTTTTGCGGCGGATAGCTCATCCACTGGATTAAACCCATGTCAAAATATTTATGAATACTTTCTCTCATCTTCGTCACTCTCTTTCTTTAATTGATCGTCTTTTAAACAAATGATTTCACATTGTCCAAGGCATTTCCCATGTCACACAATTGTTCCGTTTTACAAATTGCATCGATCACATACGTTTTGCCCGATGCTTTCGCCCGATCGATCGCACCCTTCAGCTCATCTGGTGTGAAGACCCGTTCACCGACACAGCCGAAGCCTTCAGCGACCTTCACATAATCCATCGTACCGTCTTGGTTGTAAGGCATATCTACCGCATACTCAAAGCCGTAAGCCCCTTTTTGGTTTTGACGAATCAAGCCGAGGTAAGCGTTGTTCACGATGATTACGATGATCGGTTTCTTGAAAGCCGCCGCAACAGCAATCTCTTCACCCATGAAGGTAAAGCCGAAATCGCCTAGTACAGTTACTGAATGTGCTGCTGGATCAGCCACTTTGGCTCCAAAAGCCGCAGGCACTTCATAGCCCAATGTTCCAGCTCCGCCTGATGGCAAATAACGGCGCGAACGATTGATTTTCTGCAATTGTCCACTCCAGATCTGCGTAATCCCGCAGCCGGCCGTAAACATGGTCGAATCATCAAACGCAGCGTTCATCTCATGGAAGACCCGATGCGGCATCATTGGCTTGCTGTCAAAGTCTGTTTTACGCGCCAACTCTTTTCTGGTAGCCGGCAGGTCAGCTGCTCGCTTAGAATTGATTGGCTTCGCCTCACGCGCTTTTGCTTCCGCGATCAATGCTGTCAACGCTTCTTTCGCATCGGAAACGATTCCTAGTTCTGGATCAAAGACTTTTCCGATTTGTCCTTTTTCAATATCAATGTGAATGAACTGGCGCCCTTCACGATAAACAGCCAAGTTACCTGTGTGGCGATCTGTGAAGCGATTCCCGATTCCAACTACCAGGTCAGAGTCCAAGAAATATTTATTCCCGATCGGTTGACCAACTTGAATTCCCGCATGTCCCGCGTTTAATGGATGCTCTTCCGGCAATCCGCCTTTAGCCATATAAGTAGTGATTACAGGAATTTCTAACATTTCTGCAAATTCAATTAGTTCTTTTTCCGCATGAGACAGAATCACACCGCCGCCCATGACGATAATCGGTGCTTCAGCTTTTTGGATCATGTCCATCGCTTGCTTAATTTCAGCTGTTTCTGGCTTAACCGTATCGTTGGTTGCTGGTTGATAACTATCGATGTCAAAATCGATCTCGGTTTGTTGGATATCCAGCGGCAGATCCAGCAAAACTGGACCAGGTTTGCCATTACGCATTAGATAGAAGGCTTCCTGCATGATCTCAGGAATTTTTTCAGCGTCCAAGATACAAAAAACTTTTTTACACACGGTTTTAGCTATACTTTCCATATCAACACATTGGAAGGCATCCTGCTGCATTTGCCAGCTGTTGGCTTGACCTGTGATTGCCAAAACTGGAATCGAATCAATATTGGCTGTGTACAATCCGGTCACAAAGTTGGTTGCCCCGGGCCCTGATGTACAAAGTGCTGCACTAATTTTGTGTGAGGCACGGTAATAGCCATCTGCCGCGTGCATACACGCTTCTTCATGACGCATACAAAAATGTTCGATTGGCGCATCTTCTAAATATTTGTATACAGGGTTGATCCCTGCCCCCGGAATCCCAAAGGCATCGGTGATTCCTTCCTTTACCATAATCTGAACAATCGCATCTGCTGCTTTCATATCCATTCCTTCTTCCTTTTGTATTTCACTATGTGATATTGCGTTTCACTTTATTGCATGTTACCATGTGAGCAATAGCCCAACAATGGAAGCGGTGTATTTTTGTCACCCCAAAATTTGATTTGTCCGAAATGAACAAAAGAAGAATTTAACGAATGAACAAAGGAGCCTTTATAAATGGAAGAAAAGCAGTTAAAAATCAATCACTCCGTCCAAAAAACCTTCGCAATCATTGAACTCATGACAGCAGCCGATGATGAAATGTCGTTGAATGACATTTCAAAACAAACGACCATCCCCAAAGCAACTGCATCACGGCTGCTCTACACTTTAATGACGATGGGATACGTTCAGCAAAATCAAAAAAACGCTGATTATTCCCTGAGTTTAAAATTCAAATTGCTGAGCAGCAGTGCGGCAATCAATCACGAGCTGGTTGCGTTGGTTCGACCTTACATGCAGCAAATTTCCACTGAATTGAATGAAGCAACTTGTTTGTCTATTTGTGACAATCAAGAATTAGTTTATGTCGAATCAATCGACAGCCAAGACAACCTTTTGAATGTCACGCAAAAAATCGGCAAACGGGCGCCGTTGTATTGCACGGGGGCCGGAAAGCTTTACTTAGCTAATATGACTGATGAGGAGCTAGCTAACTACTTGGCTCAAATTCAATTACAATCTCTAACTAAAAAAACGATTACTACCAAAGAAAAGCTGCAAAAAGAACTTTCACGGATCAATAAACAAGGCTTTTCAATGGATGATGAGGAATGTGAAATTGGTGTCAAATGTGTCGCTATTCCTTTGCTGGATCAAAAACGAAATGTCATTGCCACACTCAGTGTCTCGATGCCGACCATTCGTGCTACCAAAGAAAAAATCAAAACGACGGTCCAAATTTTGCAAAACGCAACAAAAAATTTCCACTTGTAGGCAGCCGGTCTAATCCCAACTCAAAAATAGGAGAAAAATATGACGTCAATAAAAGAGATTCTTCAGACTCCCCGCTTTTCTGAACTATCATTACTAAACAAACGCGCTGACTTGGAACGTCCCCTGGATACGATCGAGATTTTTGAAACACCGGATGTTTCCTACTACATTCAAAAAAATGCGCTGCTAGTCACGACAGCCATGGCCTTTCGTGATGATACGGATGGACTATGTAATTTGGTACGCTCGCTGGCTAAAGTGCCCTCCGCTGGATTAGCGATCAAAATCGGACGCTATTTAAAGGCAATTGATCCCAAGGTTTTGACCGTCGCTGACGAGTTGAATTTTCCGATTTTACAAATTCCAGTCAGTCATCAGCTCGGCGATATTTCCCATAAGCTGCTTAGTTTTCTTTGGCATGATCAAACAGAGCAGATCTTTTACGCCTTGGAGATTCAGCAAAAGTTTGTCAACTTGATGATCCGCGGCGCCTCGGTGGATACCTTAATGAAGGAGCTCAGCTCGATGATCAAGCAATCAGTTTTATTGATTGATCCTTTTGGCGAAGTCGCCAGCTCTCAAATGCAGTACTCCAAGCTTGAGATGCCGAAAAAACAAAAAGCAGTTCTTTTGGAAAAAATCCGTGACTGTCAAAAAAATAAACGTCGCGAGCAGCTGCTGCTTGAATTGGGCCAGAAAAAAATGCTGATCAGTATTTTCCCCCTTAGTTCAGATCGCTATTTGCCTTATATGCTGGTGATTTTTGATCCAGATGAGCTGCCCTATCCCTTCTCACAATTTGCCATTCAGCAATCTTTGACCGTCCTGACACTGGCGCTTTATAAGGAACAGACCTTGCTAAATGAAAAACGGGCCGAGCGCAGAAGTTTTCTGACGTATCTGTTAAATCGTAAAACAGCCTTGGGAGATACGGATTGGTTAGAATATAAACGCCACTTTCCCAATCTGAACTCTAACTATTACCGCGTCATCTACATAGAGTCCTTAATCAAAAAGGATCAACACTTTTATGCGAAAGAAATTGATGCTTTGACCTATGATTATCTATTCCAGTATGTTGAGGAGAAGTACGAAAATATCATGCTGTTCCCAACCGAGCATTTGAATCAATGGGTGTTTGTGATCCAGAAAAAGAGTGAGATATTGCCTATTTTGGAGGAGGTCCACGAGCAGCTTCTATCATTGTTCGGTGTCTATGCCCGCTTTGGCATTGGTGATCCAGTCAATAATATTGATCTGCTCCATTTTTCTTATACGGAGAGTAAACAGGCGTTAGAGGAATCAGAGGACAAGAATGCATTTGTCTCCTACAATAAAATTCAAGGCATCAAGCGGATCACCGAAAATGTCTCAAATGAAGATATGCGCTACTTCTGCATTTCAATTTTAAAAAATCTCGCCTATCCTGACAACGAGCAGGATAGGGATCTAAGAAATACACTGATGACCTACCTTGATATGCAATGTGAAATCACCAAGACAGCGGAGATGCTTTTTATCCATCGAAATACGGTCAAATATCGGATTAAAAAATGTGAGGAGCTGCTAAATAATCCGATTAATGATTCAGAATTTTCTTTGCAGCTGCGAGTAGCCCTATTTTTATCGGAGCCGGATGCAGGTTAAACAATCTAAAAATAAAAAGACTGCTATCTCGATTTTCGAAATAGCAGTCTTTTCTCTCGTGTATTAGCAACTCTGCTCAGTTATTTCAGCTTCTGCTTCCTTCTTTTGGCAGACTTTATTAATTAAGTAAAAGACGAAAGTCCCGAAGAAAATGATCCCTATCGCTAAATAAAAGGCATAAACCTTTGTCCCTGTCGTATCGGAAATGAACCCCGTCACTGAGGGAACGATCACAGAAGCGGACATTCCAAAAAAGTTAAAGACCCCATAGGTCGTGGCGATACTCTTCTTGGGAGCGAATTGTCCCAGCCAAGAAATAATGATCGGTTCTACCGCAAGTTTTCCTAAGAAGCCATACATCATAATCCCGATGATCAAGAACGTTTGATTCGAGGTCGTAATGGTCAAGAACAAGACAGCCGCAGCAGATATTTCTAACAGAATGATGATCGTTGTTTTTTTATGAGGAATTTTATCCGCCACGCGACTAAAGAGCAATGCCCCAGGAATTGCCGTAAAGAAGACTAAGGAAGACGCCACACCGATTGATGTCCCTTGAAAACCACGTTCCGTTTCTAAAAAATTAGGCAGCCAGGTATCGATTAAGTAATAAGTATACAAAGTAGAAAAATACAAAATATAGGCCGCGATCATTGGTAGCTTGAACAAATCCTTAATGGAACTGTCAGTCTTCACTGTAGCAGGCTCCTGCTTAACTTTTTTTTCCCCTCGAATAACTTTTCTAAAAACAATCAGCATAACGACGATTAATACGGCTGTCGCAACTAATAGATACTGCCAAGGCAGTACCCCTTCTCCCACTAAAAAGCTGGAGGAAACCAGACCTAGTCCGCTGCCGACCGCTGTCCCGCTATTAACGATTGCTGTAGCTAAGCTTTTCTTATCCGCTGGGACATACTCGGTAGTCAAGGAATATGCCACGCCATAATACGTTCCGCAGCCCAAGCCCGCTAAAACACTACCGATAAAGACCAACGACAGACTCGAAGCCGCCGCCACGAATAGTGTGCCTAGCCCGAACAGTAAGAAACCAGGAATCAATATTTTTTTCTTGCCAAATCGATCCACCAGCAATCCTGAGGGAATCTGCATACTGACATACCCTAAAAAATAGAAACTAGAAATATTGCCTAGCTGTGCATCTGTCGCGCCGCCAAAATAATCACTAATGATCGGATAAATCGGTGTTAATACCGTCCGATAAATCCAAATAACGATCCACCCTGCAGTTAATACGAAAATAATCTGCTTCCAATAGGGAGCTCGTTTTGTATCCACTTGTTCTTCCATTTTTACGTCCTCCCTTTAAATCAAAAAACTTGATGAAGCTGTGCCGGATTTCGGCACAGCTCATCGTCTGAATTATTGTCTATTTTTTAATGAACTCACCTGGGAATTCAGCCGTCACACCAGTCTCTTGACTGTAAATCGTTTCGCCACGCAGAATCGTTTGAACAACTTGCGCACCGATTTCACGTCCAATATAAGGACTGATCTGGTTGCGATATTCTAAATCTTCCGCTTTTAAGGTGTATGGTGCATTCGGTTTGATTAAGACAAAGTCCGCGTCCTTGCCGATACTGATCCGGCCTTTAGAATCCAAATCATAACGGTCAGCTGGATTTGTCGCAATCACATCAGCAAACATCTTCAAGCTCATCCCGCGTTTTTGAACGCCTTCATCGTACATAACGTCTACGTTATTTTGTACGCCAGAGATACCGCCCCACGCTTCAAAGGCATTCTCTTTGTCCTTCAAATCCGGTGTACATGGCGAATGGTCAGATGTTACAAAGGCAATTTCGCCTGCCAATAATTTTTCCCACATCGCTTCACGGGTATCTAAATCACGGATCGGCGGTGAACATTTCACCACTGGACCAATGGCATCCAGCTCATCGGTGTGGAAGTACAGGTAATGGGTACACGTTTCACAGGTTACGTCCACACCTTCAGCCCGCGCTTTAGTCACTTCTTCTACGCCTTCAGGACAAGCCACATGACAAATATGAATCCGACAGCCTGTTTCTTTGGCTAAAAGAATAGCACGGCGAATTGGTTCAACCTCTGTGAAGACCGGACGACTTTCTACATAAGCCTTCAATGTTGTTTCGCCATTTTTATAAGCAATTTCGCCTAATTTATCAGTAATCGTCGCATTTTCTGCATGGATCGCTAAGACCTTGCCCGTTTCAGCGATTTGCTTCATGCCTTCGTATAAAGAATAATCATCGACATTCATAAAATCGCCGTCGATCGTCCGGTCGCCGCAGGTCGCCATGAAGCATTTGTAGGCTGCCACACCGCCATCATTTAACTCTTGGATCCCGCCTTTAAGATTTAACGGAGTCAACCCGCCGAACGATCCGACATCAGAGCGTAATTTGTTTTTGCCGGCAGCATATTTGATTTCTAAGCTTTCTGCGTCCGTAGTCGCTGGGACTTGGTTCAAAGGCATTTCCATAAATGAAGTAACGCCGCCTTTAGCACACGAAGCTGTCCCTGTGACATAGCCTTCCCATTCATCACGGTAGCCGCCGCCAGGATCAGTAATATGCACATGGGCATCCAACATACCGGGACTCACAACTAAACCGGAAGCATCCACGACTTTGTCTCCAGCTAAATCATTTCCAATCGCTACGATGACTCCGTCCTTAACAGCTACATCTGTTTCAACTTCTCCACTTTCTAAAATTACCAGGCCGTTCTTAATTACTAAATCGTGACTCATTCTGTTTCCTTCCTCTCTAAAGCTCATTTTTTTAATCAAAGGCTTCTTCCGTTTTATCTTCAGAGCCTAATTTCCTTAATCCGTAGTAGATAGCAAATGCAAAGGAGAATCCAACCAGCCATGATACATTTGAAACTGCTTGTAATGCTGGAATAAATTGTCCGCTTAAAGAAACAATCAGGGCGATGATCGTTGCGATATAAGCTTGACGGTTTAATCCGCGATACATATTTTTGGAGTTATCTGCTTTCGGATCCATGTACAGCGCATTCAAATCAATGTTTTGTTTTTTGATAAAGAAGTAGTGAGCGATCATTACGCCAGCTACCGGTCCAAGTACCGCACCGATCGAATTCAAGAAGAAGAAGATACTGTCTTGATTTTCCATCAGCTTCCAAGGCATAATCACGAAGCTGATCAAGCTAGCTACAATAACCCCTTTTTTGTAATCGATTCGTTTTGGGAATAAGGCCGAAAGCTGATAAGCAGCCGGAATGATATTCCCTGTCGCATTTGTCGAGATGGTCGTTAATAAGAAAACCGTCATGGCGATGATAACAGCAGGGAGATTGTCCCAACGATCAACGATGTTCAGCACATTCCATTCTTGAATGCCGTAATGAATCGATCCGCCAATCAAAATAGCTACACTAGAAAAAGCAAAGATGACATAAGCAACTAATAGACTGGCCATTTGCCCAACTGTTTGATCCTTGGTCGATTTCGCGTTTTGCGTGAAGTCAGAAACACTGGCTCCCGGTGCCGCCCAAACAGCTAAAACGGAGTTGATGATCATAAAGTAAGCAAAGATCGGATTCATGCTTTGAGTAGCAGAGCTGGTATCGAAGGATAAAATCGGACCAATCCCGCCGGCTGCCCGTAATGCCCAAATCGCCATTCCGCCAAATACGATATAAATCAATGGACTTAAAACAGCGGTAAACTTATTCAGTATGTTGCCTCCGCCAATTCCGATTAAAACATTGATTCCCCAGAAAATCGTGAAAGCAATCAATCCGGGAATCCCAATTCCAAAGAAGCTGGCAGAACCGCCAATCGCTAAAAATCCGGGCCAAACTTTTCCAATTAAGATAAGAAGTGCTAAAGAACCTGTATAGTTTTGTAAGCCGAACCAAGCAATTGCTGCCACACATCCACGAAGAAATCCTGGTAGTTTTGCCCCAACATCTCCGTACGTCGAACGCAAGTGCAGTGCAAATGGAATTCCGTATTTAGAGCCCGCTCGTCCGTTCATCGTCATAAACAGAGCCACAACCAATGCGCTGACAATCAATGCAAACATCACATTGATGGGCGACAAGCCTAAAAATAGAAATCCGCCAACAGCAGTGTAGTTAGGAATGTTATGTACTGATCCCATCCACAGAGTAAAATAATTCTTTGCGCTCATATTGCGTTTTTCAGGTGTCTTCGGCAGCATGTCATCGTTGTACCCACGCTCCTTGTAACGAGCAATTTCTTCCTCGCTAACCTGATAATCTTTGTTCTCCACTATTTCCTCCTCCTTCAACTTTCGTGCTTCGATTAATCATTTTCTAACTACCAAAATTGTAAGCGTTTTTAGAGGTTTCTACATTAGCTGAAGTTACCAAAATGCAAAGTGCTTTTTGTACAACATAGACAATGATAGCTTTCAGGTGCTATCCAATGTCTAAAATAAAGTTTAAAAAGGGCGGCTGCTTTATTTTTATAGACTAAAAAATCAAACAGCCGCCTTCAATTACTTAGACACCATATACCTTCAAAGCCGCCTTCACTGCCTCGCCAACATTCAATTTGGCCCCATGGTAGATCATCGCCGCTTCCAATGCGCCCAGCACCTGAAGAACATTTTCCCGACGGCTGCTGTAGCCCATATTACCGATGCGCCAAACTTTTCCTTTCAAATCGCCAAACGAAGAAGCAATCTCCACACCAAACACCTCCAGCAGCATGTTGCGGATCGCTTCGCCATCATCAGCGCCCTCTGGAATCATGATTGGTGTCACGGTCGGCATTTTGGTCTCCATATTGCCAAAGAAATCCAATCCCATCGCCTTAATACCGGCTACGATGGCTTCATCATTGAGCTTGTGTCTAGCCCAAACATTTTCGATTCCTTCATTTATTATTGCTCGTAAGCCTTCATGCAATGCATAGATCATAGTGGTCGCTTCGGTATGATGGTTGATCCGTTCAGAGTTCCAATAGCGCTGCAGCTGGCTCAAATCCAAATAGTTATTATTGATATGATTTTCGTTGCGATCGACCTTGCTTAGCCCTAACTCTTTTTGATAGCGGCTAGTCAAAACTTTTTCAACCCGATCATTGTAGGTAATCAAGGACATACCGGAAGGCACGCTCACACATTTCTGAGTTCCGCCGATCGCAATGTCGACCTGCCATTCGTCAACAAAAAGCGGCACACCTCCATAGGTCGCTACCATATCGACCACGAAGAAGATTTCTCTTTCACGGCAAGCTGCACCAATCTGATCTAATGCCTGCATTTGCCCATTCGCTGTTTCTCCATGGACCATCGCAACGATTTTTGGTTGGAACTCATCCATCGCCTCAATGATGTCTGCTTGATCAAAAGGACTGGTCCAGTCTTTTTCCAGATATTTGATCTCGGCCTTTGCCCGTTCACAGATTTCTCCTAATAAATAAGCAAAACGCCCGTAAACCGGAATCAAGACTTTATCACCAGGCTCAATCAATGCGATTAATGCAGCCTCTAAACCAGAACGTGATGTTCCGTCAATCGCAAAAGCTTGTTCATTCTTCGTTCCAAATGGTACTTTGATCATTTCCTTAACGTTATCCATAATGGCTAAAAACGCTGGATCAAACTGACCTAGAATGGTCGAACTCATTACTCTTAAAACGTTTGGATGAGCCTCCACAGGTCCTGGTGTCATGATTGTTCGTCTAGGTATTACTAATTCTGAAAACATATATATCCTTCTTTTTCGTTTTTATCGTTTGTTATTTATGCATAATAACCAAAATTATTTAGTTAATATAACCAAATTGACCTTGTATATCTATCAGGCCTTGAATATACTTTGGTCAGGAGGTGCCCTATGAGAACACTGATTGATTTATTAGAACTCCCGCGTTTTTCCGACCTGCTTTTGATGACTGATCCTAATTATGCAAAGCTACCGGTGGACAGTATCGAAATCAGCGAAACGCCGGATATTTCTTTCTATATTCCAGAAAACACATTTCTATTGACCACAGCGATGATCTATCAAGCAGATCAAAGCAAGATCTTTGAATTAATTGATTCATTGCAGGAAAAAAAAGCTGCCGGTCTTGGAATCAAGATTGGACGATACATCGATAAGATCGATGAGCAGGTAATCGACTACGCCAATAAAGTGAAGTTTCCGATCGTCCAGATCCCCCTCTCTATCCCCTTAGGCAGTCTTTTGCACCAAATGCTCAATTTTTTATGGGATAAAAAAACGGAACAATTGAATTACGCTCTAGATATTCAACAACGCTTTTCACATATGCTGGTGAATGATGTAAGCATCGCTCGTTTTATTTCTGATTTTGGCCGTTTGATCAAAACACCGGTTATTTTAGTGGATCCCTACGGACGTGTTTACGCGGCTTCTAAGCATTTTTCAAAAACCTCTAAACCGGCTGAATATTATATTGATCAGCTGACTTTGTCGGATCCAGACTGTGTAACGAAAAAAAATGATTCTACCTTAATCACTGATTTAGACAATAAAACTTTTTTAGTCTCCTACTTTTCGGTTGAGCCGAATCATTATTTTCCACATTATTTAGTGATCTTGAATCCAGAAAAGATTCCTTATCCAGTTTCAAACTTTGCTTTAGAGCAAGCCGCACTCGTTCTATCCTTCATGCTGTACAAGAATCAGAAAGTCCAAGAATCCTTCGATGTTCTAAAGACCGACTTTTTAAGCCGGATGATCGAGATTCAGCAGGCGCCAAATCAGGCACCCCGCGATTGGCTTGATTTAGGAACGACCTACGGATTAGTCAAAGCACGGCATTATCGTGTCGTCTATGCCGCCTGTAAAATGAAGTCCAAGCATCATTCAAAAATCAAGTATCAGGAAGAAGTCAGCCAGCTGAGCTTCAATTGGTTAAGTGATAAATTGGCGCATCATATTAAGGATGTCACACTTTTCAAGGTCAAAGACACGGAGCATTTCGCGATATTGATTCAGCACAAGCAAGAACGGCTTGAGTATATTCTGGCAATGGTCGCGGATGATCTCTCCGATCGATTAGATATCCGGATTCAATTTGGTTTAGGCAATATTTACGATTCGATCGATGATATCGCCAAATCGTTTATCGAAGCCAAAACAGCTTTTGAAGAAATGCAGCAGCTTTCAACAAGCTCACTTATTTACCAATACCAGTCTAAAGGCATGCGCAGCCTTTTTGAGAAAATGGGACCCTCAGACATTACTTATTTTTGCGAGATCACGCTAAAAGACTTGGCCTATCCAAAAGAAGAAGCGCTGATCGAGCTTCGGAAGACCTTGAAATACTATCTTGATTTTCATTGCGAAATTGCTCGGACCGCGAAAGCACTGTTCGTCCATCGCAATACGATCAAATATCGGATCGAACAATGCAACAAGCTGATCGGTAAAAATATTCATGATTCCGGTGTAAGCCTTGATCTGCGGCTAGCATTGGAATTATCTGAGGAAGATAATTTATAAAACACTTTTAGGTACACGAATAATGGGCGTTTTACCCAACTATTCGTGTACCTGCTTTGCCTAATAGCGCCTTATCTGCTTCTTCCAAAGCACAGATGATCGACGTTTTACCTTGACGGGCAAAATGAATCGCCGCCTCGATCTTCGGACCCATGCTGCCGTCAGCAAAATGACCGTCCTCAAAATGTTTTTGAGCCGTTTCTGGCGTAATCGTTTCTAATTTTTCTTGATTTGGCTTGCCATAGTTGATGTAGACATTACTAACATCAGTCAGCATCATGAAGACATCGGCATCGACCTGTTCAGAGAGCTTTTTACCGGTGCGATCTTTGTCAATAACGGCTTCAATTCCGCTTAAATAGCCGTTTTCTTTTCTGGAAACTGGAATTCCGCCACCTCCGCCAGCAACGACGATCGTATTTTGATTCAGCAAATTCACAATCGAATTCACCCCATGAATCGTTAACGGTCGAGGAGATGGAACCACGCGACGATATCCGCGTCCGGCATCCTCCATCATTTTCCAATTACGTTCTTTCTCCATTTTTTCGGCCTCTTCTTTTGAATAAAAGACGCCGATCGGCTTGGTTGGTTTCTTAAAGGCTTCGTCTTCTGCAGATACCTCAACTTGCGTCAACAGGGTAACGACACCGCTCGTCAATCCCTCTTCTTCAATCTTATTCTTGATCGTTTGTTCCATTAAGTAGCCGATAAACCCTTGCGATTCGGCATTGCATACGTCTAAAGGAAACGGCGGTACAATATCTTTTGCTTCCTCATTTTGGCGTAAAATGTTGCCAACCTGCGGACCATTCCCATGGGTCACAACGATTTGATAATCAAGTTTTTCAATTTTTGCGATCATTTCAGCACTAGTTTTGATATTTTCCAGCTGTGCTTCGACTGTTTCTGCTTGACCTGGTTTTAAAATAGCGTTCCCGCCAAGAGCAATAACTACTCGATTTGCCATGTTCATCCTCCTTTTTTTATTGTTACTATGTCTAATTTGCATTAAAAAATTCAAGTGTTCGTGTAAAGCCTGCCAAAAAGTCCGCGCCGGAAGTATGTCCCGTTTCCAACACAGTTTCCACGGCTTTTTCTAATTGCCCATTCGGCTCTATTAAGGCTTTTTGTAGACTCAATACGGATTGATTAAAGCGCTGATTCAAGCTGCACAGCAGATAATGCTTACTGACATCCGTGGTCAAATCATTTACCGCAGTCATTTTGGATCGTAAATAGTTCTGCAGCTTCTGATTATTCCTGTTGACGAGCAGACGCGCAGCTAAATGACCAATGATCATATCATCGCCAGAAGGGGTTAACCCTGGGCCGCGTCCAATTAGAAAATGAAGTGCTTGCCGCTGCAGCGACAGCTGTTCCGAGCACAAATCATCAATTGCTGAAACAAATGGATTCTCACTAGAGAAAATCGCGTTCAGCCCTTCTTGATAACCGGTTTCTTTGGTAATCCTTCTAATACAGCATTCATACTCAGCCCAATTCGATTCGTTGATCCGTTTGGTTCGCTGCTTTTGGAACGTCTGATAATTTTTTCCAGTTAAAAGCAGCTGACTTTTCGCAAATTTCAGTGCTTGATTTTGAATGATCAAACAATCGTCCACGGCGATTTCCGCTGATAATTGTTCAAAGTCAGAGGCTCTCAAATAGATTCCATTCGGAACAACCGTGCTTTGCTCAGCTGCAACAACTGCCAGATGCTGACAGGTTTCGTCTTGAATGTTAAAGCTGCGACCGAATTTACTGTGAACACGCCAGCGGCTTTTCGAAAATGAACGTTTAGCAATTTCTTGATCCATACAACAAGCCTCTATCAGCATCGTTTCCCTCTCCTTACTCGTTAAATCCTAATTTCTTGGCATAAGCTAGAACCGCTTTTTCGAAGCAATCAATCGGCGGTGTCACGGTACCAGCACCGATCTGTCCCTTGCCTGCCTGCTTATTCGCGATTCCCGTATTGATCACTGGTAAAATCCCTGTTTCAACCACTTTTCGCGCGTCGATCCCTAGACAAATCCCTTTGAAATCCCACGTTGGTACTGGAAAATTCGGGTTGCTGTCGATACAAATCTCCGTCATCTCATTACTGGTGTTCAAGGCGTCGTAAAAACCGCCCGAACCAACAAAACGAGTTACTGCCGGAGCAGCAATCATCGCCATGCCGCCCACACCAAAGGTTTCTGTAATCGCACTATCACCCATATCAGGTGAAGCATCGGCTTCGCTGAATCCTGAGAAGTACAAGCCTTTTGGTGTGTTGACTGGACCAGTAAACCATTCGTCGCCCATTCCAGCGATTCTGATACCAAATTCATGACCATTCCGACACATCGCTGTCACGATCGTTCCTTCTTGGATTTTTCTGGCACCATCCATCACCGCTTTAGCCGAGGCCATCATGACGTTTAAGAAAAATTGATCGGTGTCAGCTAAGAATTGGATGACTTCTTGCTTCTCTTTCTCGAATCCTTCTAAAGAAACAATCGCGGGAGCGACTTCCTTTAAAAACGCCAGTGATGCCGCAATATTCCGTTGATGGAATTCGTCCCCCATCGAGATCGCCTTTGCAACTAAGACATTGACATTCAAGCCGTTTTCCATTGTTCTTAAAGCAGCGCTCAAAACAGGTCTCAACGTATTCTTCATCCAGTGCAAACGCTGGATTACTTCATCTGAATAAGCACCGAATCGTAACACTGCACCGATTCCTTCATTCATCGTGCAATACGCGCGATTACCGTCTGTTTTGTTTTCTACTACTAATACCGCCATATTGGCAGAAGTAATACCGCCCATTGGACCAACCGCATCTACATGGTGGCAGGGGATCAACGTCACTTCACCAGAGGCTAACTGTTGACGCACCTCTTCCTCTGTTTCGCCCCAGCCTTCAAACAGCGCTGCACCAACGCAGGCACCTTGGATCGGATCAATCATTTGATCGTAACGGATCGGCGGCCCGGCATGTAATAAGACTTTGCCTTCATTTAATTCAGTGATCACCGTCTTCGCAGGTACTACATCTAATAGGAAAGGAGAACCGGCTACAATTTTTGCGGCGACCGCTTGGTTTGCTTCATCAATTGTTTTATACACTTTTCATTCTCCTCCTAATTCAATTCCGCTTGATTTAAAAACTGTAAGGCTTTTTGTAACGTGATATTGCCGCCCGCAACCGGCTGCCAGTCAAATTGAATAGCTTTGCCGTTATGACTTGTGATGGCGTCAGAAAAGCTGCGTAAGCCAATATTGATGAAGGCATCATTCGTAAGTAGGCGCATCATCTCTTTGGATGGCGTTATTTCCGTTTTGTCGCTAGCTTTTTTCGGTAATACTTTTCTTTCAGGCAGTGTCAACGGATGCCCTAGCATCAGCAACGCCAGCTTAACCGCTTGGGCATTACTATTGCATAGAACAGCTCCAGCTTCTTCCAGAATCTTCGTCTGCTCGTCCATATTTTGCGGATCTTCTTCCGTACCGACAATTGTGGCAATGACAACCAGCTCTCGGCCTTCAGAAGCGGCTTTTTCCTTAATTGCTTTGATTGTTGGCGTTAACTCTTTCGCCATATTTTCATGAGAGCCGTAGCCTAAAACGTCATCCAGCAAAATCACTGCCGTCGTTGCTTCATCCGCTGCTTGCGCCAGCATTTCTTGGCGTTTGCTCGGATCGATCATTGGATGCGGCTTGCCCTGTGTATAAATATCGTCGCCCAGATCAATAATTTCATGAACGCCGTCTTTTAGAATGAACCCATCTTCTGTTTTCTGATCATCCTTCAACCCGAGGGCCCGTTTCATTAACATTGCGGCTTCATAGGCTAAGGTTCCACCGGAATAAAGCCCCTTGATCCCGGTTTGCTCTGAGGTGAATTGATACCCCGGGTCCTCCAGCTCGGCATTCTTTTCGATTACGTCCTCGCCTTTCATTAATTGAACAGCAATCTCCGCCGCTTCCTCTAAGGTGTAGGCTCTATATAGATTTTCCTCGTGATCTGTGGGTTCTTCACCAAGGAAAATCGTCACGACTGGTTTTGAAGAACTTCTTAATAGATCCAGCACTTCGTCACGAACACTTGGTGCCGGTGGTTTGGAGATCACGACAATGACTTTTGTGTCAGGATCATTTTCCAATGTTGCGACACTATCCTTCAATGTGATTCCGCCAACTTCGGCTTTTAAATCACGTCCGCCGGTCCCAATGGCGTTGGTTACGCCGCCGCCTAATTTATGAATCAAAGTTGTGACTTCTTGAATCCCTGTGCCAGATGCCCCAACAACTCCGATACTGCCTTTGCGAACCGCATTGGTAAAGGCTACGGGGATTCCATTAATGATTCCTGTTCCACAGTCCGGCCCCATTAACAGCAGCCCTTTTTCATGAGCCATTTGCTTCAAACGAACTTCATCTTCCAACGCTATGTTGTCGCTAAAACAGAAAACATGCTTGCCTTCATTAAGTGCATGCTCAATTTCTAATGCCGCATGTGTTCCGGGAATTGAAAAGACGGCAACATGGGCATCTTCACCAAGCTCCAACGCTTTATCCCAGGTTTTCACCGTTTCTGTCCCTTTGTCATTGCCGCCCTTGCTTTGTTCGGCTAAAAATTCATCAATATTGTGCAAGACGTCTTGAATCAGCTTCTCATCCTGGTCTGCAATTTCTAAAACGATCGCCATGTCATTAGAGGAAGCATCCTCCAGTTCTGGTGTGTACAGACCGCCTGTTTTAAAAATATCCTTATTGGCGGGCGTGCCCATCATCACGGAAGCCTTTTCCACTCCTTTTAGCGTATTTAAACGATTCGTTAGCAGCATCAATACGATCGAATCTTGATAACTATTTTTTTGAATAATCGTGTGTAACACGTGATTCCCTCACTTTCTGTTAGTTAGTCGCAAAACTTCCAGTTTCTCCATATTGATTAAAATGGATCGTATCGCTTTCCAAATAGTCTAGTACTTGTTTAGCAACAGGAATTCCCGCAGCCATATACTGGTCGTATTTGACTTGATTGGTTTCTCCTGGATAATAGACTTGATTAAAACCAGCTGCTGGAGCAATCTCATGCAATTCTTCAATCATGGTTTCTATACTGTGCTTAAAGCTTCGCAGATCGGTAAAGCGTCTAGGATCAATCAAGATAAAGAGTTGACCAAGATTTCTTTTTTCCGTTAGATCGCTGTACATAGAAGAAACATTTTTCCCGAAAGGAAGCCCTAGTAACATGCCGGACAAGATATCTACCATCATCATTAAGCCAAACCCTTTAGGCCCCGCCATTGGCAGCAGTCCATTGACCTCATGGGGATTCGTTGTTGGCTGACCTTCATTATCGACCGCCCAAGTATCGGGAATCGCTTGATTTTTTGAACGAGCATCAAGAATTTTCCCCCATGCTTGAACCGTCGTTGCCATATCAAAAACAACCGGTGAGCCAAATTCTCTAGGAGCCGCAAATGCGATTGGATTGGTGCCAAAATAATTTTCTGAGCCGCCAAATGGAACAACCATCGGATCGGACTGGCACATCGAGATGGCAATCAGATTTTCTTCCGCAGCCCGCTTTACATAATAGGAAAGTGCTCCGCAGTGACTGATTCGTTTGACACCAACAATCGCTGCTCCAGATTCCTTTGCTTGATCGATCGCGTATTCTAAAGCTTGAAGTGCAACGTATTGCCCGACCCCATTATCACCATGAACGATTCCAGTACTTGCACCCGTCCGTTCAAAAGAAATCTGGGGATCAATAGTCACTCCGCCTTTTGCGATCCGTTCTGCATAATAATCTACCCGCACCGCACCATGTGAATGGATACCACACGCATCCGCAAAAACTAAATGCTCCGCCACTGTATCTGCCTGCTCTTCTTTTAAACCTGCCCGCGTCAATTTATCTTGAATCAACTCATGTAATCTTGCTGGTTGAATAGTCATTGTTTCTTCCATCGTACAAACTACTTCCTTTATCTAAATTTCAGGATCGCGATTACAGTCTTTTGAGTAGACGTATTTTAGCGGCTCTCCCCGTCCAGCTGCGTAGGCTGCTTGTTGAACATACGCGCTCATAAAGATGTAATCCCCTTTTTCCACTGGCAGCCAATCATTATCCAAATTGTACATACC
The DNA here is from genome assembly GCF_059374735.1 of Enterococcus sp. GPZ-007. NCBI lineage: Bacteria > Bacillati > Bacillota > Bacilli > Lactobacillales > Enterococcaceae > Enterococcus > Enterococcus sp. GPZ-007. The sequence continues at coordinate 83,377 of NZ_JCAFYN010000011.1, forward strand.
CTTTCCAGAAAGCAGATAGGCACCATGCTCCTGATAATGAGTCTCGATATAGCCATGGCTGGCTCCCGGCTCAAAGGATAAGATATGGAAATTCATATCGAAGCCCAAGTCCTTAGGTAAAAAGTCCCAAAGCAGCACATCCTTCATACCTTCATACTCAATCGGCTCCATCTCATTGGCATTGCCGACGACTTTATATGCACTGTGACCTTCTAATGGTTGATAACGTTTTTTATATAAGAAGAATTCTGTATCTTCCTCTTGTGCATTGGCTAAAAACATCTTTTCTCCTGCCGGCAAATAAACATATCCGCCAGAGATTACGGTGTGGCTTTCCTTGCTGTCGCTTACCTCCAACTTGCCATCGATCACGTAGACTAATGTTTCGATGCCTTCTCCACCGAAGCCTAATTCATTTTTGCCATCCTTATGAAAAGTCATGATGTAGTCCACAAAGCTTGCTCCAAGTTTCTTCGATCCTAAGATTGAACAGTCGCAATTTTCAAATCCTGGTATCACGTTGTTGACCAAGCCATCATGGGGAAGGACTGCATAATTGTTTTTCTTGATGACTGCTCTCGATTCTAATAAGCCGTCAAGATAGCCGATGTTATTATTTTTGTAACCCATTTTTTCTCCTCTTTCCTACTCTTTGTACGCCAATTCATAAAGCGCTTGTGCCAGTACTTCTACTCCGGCAGTCAAATCCGCTAAGTCAGTCGCTTCTGCTGGATTGTGGCTGATCCCCTTGATACTCGGCACAAAAATCATGGCACTCGGATAATGGGGTGCGATGACTTGTGAGTCATGACCCGCTCCGCTATGCATCACTTTGTATTTCATTTCTTTGGTTTTCGCCGCTTGTTCGACGATACCAACGACGTCCTTGTCCATTGGAACGGACGTTTCATCCATCCAAAGATCGATTTCCAAAGCCAATCCAAGCTCGTCAGCTACTTCCTTCATGTAATCTTCCGCTTCTTTTGTGAAACGATTCAATTCATTCGCATCCGTATGGCGACAATCCATCGTGAACAACACTTCGCCCGGAACAACATTGACGGTATTTGGCTTTGGTTCGACCTTGCCAAAAGTAACCACTAACGGGTCGCCCTTCGTGAACGCACGATCAATAATTCCTGAACAAATTTTGGAAAATCCGTAGACCGCATCGTGTCGATAGCCCATCGGAGTCGTCCCGGCATGGTTGGCCTCACCCTTTAGAACGAAGGTGTAGCGCTTCTGACCAGCGATATTGTTCACAACACCAATTTGTAATTTTTCATTTTCTAACACATTTCCTTGTTCAATATGAATCTCAACAAATGCTTTGATATCCTCGCGTCTTGCTTTTGCTTTATCAGCGAAATCAAAGCCTTGGCGGCGCATTTCATCAACAAATTTCAAGCCTTCAGAATCTGCAATATCTTCGACTTGTTCTTTGGAGGCTTCGCAGACGAAGTTTTTACTACCCCAAAAAACTGTCGGGAAACGACTTCCTTCTTCTTCGGCCATCGAAATGACTTCTAACGAACGCAAAGGTTTGCCATAGGTTTCCAATAATTGCTGAACGGCAAGATAGGCTGCCATTACGCCAAATTGCCCATCTAACGTACCACCGTTAACAACGGTATCGATATGGGACCCAGATAGGATTGTTTCCTCAGGATATTTTGTTCCTGTCGCACGACCGAATAAATTTCCAATTTCATCAAATGAAGTCTCCAGCCCGATCTCCTGCATTTTTCCTTCAACAAATTTTTGAGCCGCTAGCCAAGAATCAGAATAGAGCAGCCGCGTCATCCCGCCTGTTGGATCACTGCCTATCTGGGACAATGCGTTAATATTATTATCTAGACGATTTTTTAAAGTCATTCCATGAACCTCCCTTTATTGATTAAACTTATTGTAAGCGGTAATACTGTGAACTTCATTGTTCATAAGTAACAAAAATCGATATCTATTTGTGCTAAAGCACTGTGAATTCCCTTTAAATGATTTTCTATAATGAGATAGAAAGAAGGGATCATATGAGTAAACAGGTATTTGTTTATAAAACTTGGGATCAGATTTCTTTAAAAACATCTTTTTTTCCTAGTTTGGTGACTAATTCAAAAAAAGCGACAATTCTTTATTTGCACGGCGGCGGCTTCTTCTTTGGTGATCGGGATGATTTGCCAGAGCCTTATCTAAATAGCTTTCTTGAAAATGGGTTTAATGTTCTGACTTTTGACTATCCTTTTGCCCCTGAAACGCCATTAACCGAAATCATCCAATTTTTAGAAGAAGCAATTAGCTGGTATTTAAAGAATTATCAAACAGAATTAAACCTTTCGAGACCAGACTTCTATCTGTTTGGGCGATCGGCTGGCGGCTACTTAGCGTCTATCTTGACGACCAATAATTATGAACAACAGCTTGGTCTAATCCGCTTTTATGGATATCATCACTTTGAACATCCAGATTTTACTTTGCCTAGCTCCTTTTATCATCGTTTTCCAAAAGTCCCGCCTCATGCAGCTCAGCAATTCATTCAAGATCAGTCCGTTATTAACGGCACTTTAGAGGACAGGTTTCCTATTTATCTTTCTGCTCGCCAATATGGAAATTGGCTGAATTATTTAGGAACAATCTCGGATGAACTAACGGTCAATTCTGAGCAACTGAAACAGTTTCCTCCTGCGTTTATCGTTCACTGTACGAAAGATCCAGATGTGCCAGTAGCAGCATCACGACAATTATCTGAAGCAGTTGAACAGTCCACATTTCTTGAACTCGACTCGAATGAACACGATTTTGATCGAACGAAAAATCCAATAGCCGACAATGTTTATCAGAAGATGATTTGTTGGCTGATTAAGCAAGATTACTAGTCCTAAAAAGAAAGCTCCGATTTTACTATACAATAGTAGAATCGAAGCTTTTATTCATTTTATTTAGAGATTTTCCTATTCTGCAAATTTATTCTTGTGATCATAGCGATCGTAATGAATATCATCACTGACTAAGTATTCATAAATATCATCAACGATTTCGATGCCCTTCTCTTCATAGTTTTTCTCACGCATTCTGCCCCGCTCACCAGGATAATTCACTTCTTTGAATCCAGCACTTGGCGCGACAGCTTTTAACTCATCTAGCATCGTGGAAATTGTTTGTTTAAAAGTATCTAAACCAACGAAGAATTCTGGATTGATCACAATGTGTAATTGCCCCAATTCTCTTCCTTTTGACAGATCATGGTACATTGATGAAACGTGTTTTCCGAATGGCACACCCAGTAACACGCCAGATAAAACATCCACCATCATCATTAAGCCGTAACCTTTTGCTCCGGCAATTGGTACTAAAGCATTTACTTTTGTCGAATCTGTCGTAGGATTGCCCTGCTCATCAACCGCCCAAGTATCCGGAATCGATTCTTTGCGGGAACGAGCATGCAAAATTTTCCCCCAAGCCTGAACAGTCGTTGCCATATCGAAAGTAATGATTCGCTCATCGTTGCTTGGCGCCGCAAAAGCAATCGGATTCGTACCGAAAAATGGCTCGCTGCCGCCAAAGGGCACGACCATCGGATCTGATTGACAAACCGATACTGCGACCATATCTTTTTCCGCCGCTCTTTCTACATAGTAAGCCAAAGCACCGCTATGTGAGATATTTCTGATACCGACGACTGCTACGCCAGTTTCTTTCGCAATCTCGATGGCATGATCCATCGCTTTTTCCGCCGCAACGAAGCCTGATCCATTATCTCCTTCGAACATCCCGCAGCTTGGTCCGGTTTGCGAAAAATTAAATTGTGGATCCTGAGTGATCCCACCCTTTGCAATCCGTTCTGAATAGTACTCTACACGCATCGCGCCGTGCGAGTGAATCCCTCTAGCATCGGCAAAAGTCAACACATCACTGACGATTTCCGCCTGCTCCTCTGAAAGGCCCGCTTTGTTAATTTTATTTTTGATTAGTTGATGCAATTCCTTCTTTGTTAATCTCATCTTTTTCACCTTTTCCTTTTAATTTTAGATTTTTCCGAACATACTTTTTCATTCATATCGTAAGCGTTTTTTACCAGCTAGACACTGTTCAGAATGCACAAAAAATAATAAGGATTTGTTGATTTCGTACGCGATTAGATTGTTTAACACCCTCCATAGAATGAAAAAAGGAAAACACCGTCAGATGCTTTCCTTCTTTCATTGATAGAACCTAACAAATTTCTTCGGGGGAACACTATATAAAACTAAAGTGCTGATTATTGAGTACAAAGCTGTGAACTACAGCCTTGTTTTTCACTCCTATTTCAAGAGTCAATATCTTCTGTTAATATCTTAACTTATTTAATTCTGTTTTTAAAATATTTTACTAATAATATTCAAATTTGCATTATTTGCGTTGTTGTTTGACAAACCAACGCCAGAATGCTACATATAATTATTATATTAGCGTTATAATTAATATTTGATATTTTTTTATTTTTTTGAGCACCACCAGAAGACACTCTATAAATTTCATTATTCTTTATGGCATTTAATTCATTGAAGTAACAATTTTTCCAATGTTCAAGAAAATTACCTCCTTCCCATTTCTTATAATTATGAGCTAAAGAATACGCCTCTTTATAAACGAAAATCTATTCCTCTGTTTTATGAAAATTTCTTCATCATAAAACAATTGACCTCCGTTAAAAAGCCAACTACTCTTAACTATAAGAGGTCATTCTAATAGATGGGGAGAAGACAATGAAAATACCCGTGATTCTGATTGTTGAAGACGAAGAAAGCTTAATCAGCTTTATCGCTGAAGAACTCAAATATGAACATTATGAAGTTCTGATTGCCATGGATGGACAGGAAGCATTGGAGTTGTTTGATGCAAACGAAGAAAAGATCAGTCTGCTTTTGTTGGACTGGATGCTGCCGAAAGTGGATGGATTAACCGTTGCGCGTAAGATTCGTCGCCGCAGTCAAGTACCGATCCTGATGATGACTGCCAGAGATCAGGTAGTGGATAAAGTCTCGGGGCTTGATGCCGGCGTTGACGATTATCTCACCAAGCCCTTTGATATCGAAGAATTGTTGGCGCGTATTCGAGTGATTCTGCGCCGCGAGGAACGGATACAGGCAATGCAAAGCGAACCGATTATCAGTCAATATCAAGATTTAGTCATGGATGTAGTGAAACGGACTGTGACACGGGATGGGCAGGATATTATGCTGACACAGAAGGAATTTGATCTGCTCTATGAATTGATGAAAAAACCTGAGGAAGTGTTTACTCGCGATGAGCTGCTGAACACAGTCTGGGGCTATGATTATATCGGTCAAACGAATACGGTCGATGTCTTTGTCCGAGCATTACGCAATAAATTAGACGATGAACAGCATCCCCGCTTGATTCAAACAGTGCGGGGTGTTGGCTATATCTTGAGGATAGCCGATGAAAAATAGAAAAGAACAAGGAAAAACGTTGCAGTATCAGCTGATCACCCGCTTCAGCATCATTATGTTAGGATTAGTCTTGCTAGTGAATATTTTGATCCTCAGTGTCACCGCGCTGCAGCTCTATGAGTCCAGTAGAAAAGAAACCGAGGCAATTGAGGACGCGCTGTCTCAGGTAGAAACACAGACCAACCAAGAGTGGAAAAATACCCTGCAGCTTTACATTGCCGCAGATGATCCCAGATATTATATCCGGGTTTCGCTGCAAAAAAGCAATACGGTTTATTCCAGCGAGGCCTATCAGCTCTATGACAACTTTCAAGGTTTGAAGCAGCTGCCTTTCCTGTCAGATATTTTATGGGATGAGAACACGCCCTATTTCTTTAAACAATTTCAGGTGAAAGACACCAGCGTGGCAGTGCTCACCAGTATGGAGGATAATTTCGAGATACTCACCACCCTTTTTCTGTGGACTTTAGGGATATCCTTACTGATACTGCTGCTGGGAATCTTTTTCATCGCTCGATTTGCTAAAAAAATCAGTGCGCCGCTAGTCAAGATGAATCACGAGGTCCAGAATTTGTCGCAACAGCCGAAAATAGATGAAAAGCTATCCGAGCCAAGCTCACCACAGGAAGCCAGCAATCTTGCCAAGTCCTTCAACCGCCTCCTCCATCAGCAGGAGCAGTCGATGCAGCGAGAACGGCAATTTATTTCAGACGCTTCTCACGAGTTAAAGACACCATTGGCGGCGATTCGCGGACATGTTAATCTCATCAAGCGGCGCGTCAGTGAACATCCCGAGGTATTGGAAAAGTCGCTACCGTTTATCGATAAGGAATCGCAACGAATGGAGCTGCTGACCAATCAGCTGCTGATTCTGGATCGCGAGAAGCAGCCTGGAGATGTGCAGGAAATTTTGCTGGCACCAATGATCCGTTCTACTCTTGAAGAATATGCATCACTGATGACGCAGGAGTTGAGATTGGAATTAGATGAAACAGCCAGCCTAATGGGCAATCATGAGCAATTTTATCAAATCATTCGGAACTTGATTGAAAACGCTGTGAAGTATGCACCAGCAGATGGAGAGATCAGTATCACTCTCACTTCCGATGAAAAGAGAATCAGCTTACAAGTTGCCAATACCGGCGTAAGCATAACCGATAACGAAAAGGAAAAGATCTTCGAACGATTTTACCGCGTCGATCGTTCCCGCTCCAGCAAGATTCCCGGGACCGGCATTGGTCTAGCGATCGTGAAACAGCTGACGGAACTTTATCATGGCAGCATTTCAGTTACTGACCATCAACCAAGCGGCTTATGCTTTACTCTGGAGTTTCCTCGCTAAGATGAAGAAATCTTCATGAAGCCTTCATCTCGTCTTGTTTTTCTAGCTTCCTCCACCCGCTATACTATGAGTATAGAAAGAAACAAGAAAGGAAGATAACAATGAAAAAAAGAGGATTACTTCTATTAATTACTAGTGCGGCATTACTACTTTTCGCCGGCTGTAGCGATAACGACGCGCAACTAGAGAGCGGCAATCAACAGGAGGAAAGCAGTCAGAGCATCACACAAGAGAATAGCTCGACACAGTCAAGCAGTTCTACCAATATAAGCGCACAAAACAGTTCAAACACAGCAAGCAAACAGCTGTCTTTGAACGAGATTATCGCTCTTTACCAAAAGAATAAACCAAATACGGATATCACTGATATTGACATTGAGTCTCGGATGAACACGCTCATCTATGAAGTCAAAGGAATGGATGGCAGCAAGGAATACAAGCTCATCTTCTCTGAGACTGGTGAGCTCCAACGTCAAAATGAAGAAAAGCTGGATGAGGATGAACGAAACGAAAATAAACGAAACAACGAAAAACTCGATTTAAAAAATCTTCTTTCATTAGACAAAATTAATTCTATCGCCAAAAAAGAAGTCGACGGCAACATCGTAGAATGGTCGTTGGAAAGAGAACTATCTAAAACCTACTGGGAAGTGAAAGTCGAGAAAAACGGGCAACAAACCGATATTTCCATCGATGCGCAGTCGGGGAATGTCTTGGAAGTTGAAGTAGACGATTAAAACAAAAGTGGTTCTCAACATACAAATACGTTGAGAACCACTTTTTTACCTATTCGCTTCATTTCGATAAACCAAGCCCAAACCTTTCAAAAAGTTCCGTATATATTTGTCCCCACAAGGTTTGAAATTTCGATGCCCTTCTTTTCGCAGGATCGCTCCCAGCTCACCCTTCGAAGGATAGACACCTGCTTCAGAAAAAATCGCCAGCAGATCATCACTCGTTAAAAACAAGGCGATCTTCAGTTTCTTCAAAAAAACATTATTGATGTACTTGATTTCCTTTGATTTTGGCTGTTCTGCTTCACCGCTTTGATTCTTTTGCGGCCCTCGCTTAAGGAGGATAAAGCCATTTAAAAAAGCATCCAATATTTGATTGTTGATTGGCTTCAGATAAATATTGTTTTCTGTTGGTTCGGTTTCCTTCGCTTTTGTCAGCATTTCTCGCACTTCTTCTCGTGTGACGGTGACCCCGCCCAGCTCAAACGCCTTAACCAAATCCGTATCCTTAATATCAACGGCATATCTTAAACGCAGTAAAAGATCATTGTTCGTCATTAAAATCCTCCATAGTCTATTCCTCTAGCAAGTTTTCTCTGAAATCATCTCGTAAAACCAGTAAATGCTCCTCAGAAAAATTCTGAGACAAGCGGTAGCCGACAAAATACGGCGATACGATAAAACGAGGCGTCAATTTGACAATGTACTTTCCTTCCTTTTCAAATAGAAAGAAGTTATAGCTTTCGCAACGCCCATGATGATAGTGATGCAATATGTAGTTGACGGTCTTTTGCACATAATCCGCCAAATCATTGATCGCTTCCGGTGCATGCTTGTCCACCAGAATATTGATCTCCAAAAAGCCCATCACTGGCATCGTAGAAAAATTGATCGTCACACTCTTTTCTGCTAAAACCGTGATGCCTGCAAAATTTTCAGCATCGATTTGACTTTCTCCATCAAATTCGGTTAGTCCCACGATCTGCATATGAGGATGCTTCAAGCTCCCGCCCGATAATGGGCCATGATTTTTATAAAAGAGCACTGATTCAAATTGAGGATCATTTTTCATTTGTCCCCAACAATCGAAGGCAAAGTGGAATAACCTGCGATTTTCCTCTTTTGAATAAGTGGTAATATCTCCATTATGATCATCGCTCTCGATAATAATTGTTTGAAAGGTATCCTGCAACGTTTGATATTTGTTGCGGACCCAGAACATGTTTTGTTCACTTCTCAGAATATTTTCTTCTTCTGCATAGTCGCAAAACGGACAACCGGCTTTTTCAGAACCTAGATGCTGAGGTTTTCCGTTAGCCGCAAGCGGCAGAAAAATTAAGGCGTCTTTGTTGGCATTTTTCATTGATAAGCAACTCCCATCAAAATGATCTTCAATAGTCATAAGATCGTTCCAATTCCTAAAAAACTATTCTATCCAATAGTACCATTCTTTTTAACTAAAAATGATACCAAAATCCGCTTAAAACGATATACATTTAAAATGATCCTCATTCATGGGCAGCCTTATTTGGCCTTCGCAGTTCTATTAACGCAAAAAAGCTCAGGAATTGAGTCGTTCCTGAGCCGCTTTGAGCCATCTATCTAATTGCCATATCGGCCATTATCACTGAACACGAAAAACACTAATAAACCAGCACCAACCAGCGCACAAGCAGCACCAAGGAATGGAACAATCTTTCCCATCTCTGTTACTGTCATCAGAATAGCACCGCCTACAAATAAAAAACCTGCCGCAAGTAGATTCTTCATAATAGCCTCCTATTATCTGAACACTTCCCACCATCGAATTTATTCTTATCGGTCTTTTCTATATAACTGATTGTACCTGACCACGTTGTCTGGAAACAATAATAATGCCTGTAAACGTTAGAATAATCGCCAATCAGTCGACTGATTATACTTAACGATAGCTCTTTTTATTGCGATATTTTTAATAAATCCAGTGTACAGCTTTTATTGATCATGCTCCGCATGCCATTTATCAATGGCTTCTTTCCGGTCTTTGAACCGCTTCTCATTTCCTTGCGTCGTAGGAAAATAATACTGATGCCCTTCCAGTGAAGGCGGCATCGTCTTCATTGTAGTCAGTTTATCTTCAGTATAATGGGCATATTGATAATCCTCGCCGTACTTCAAATCCTTCATCAATTTAGTAGGCGCATTTCGGATCACCAATGGAACAGGTTCGTTCATGGTTTCGTAAACATCTTTTTTCGCCATTTGATAAGCAGCATCCACCGCATTAGATTTGGGCGCCAAGGATAAATAAATCACCGCTTGAGTTAAATGAACATTACACTCCGGGAGCCCAATGAACTGACAGGATTGAAAGACTGTGTTGGCAAGTTCCAACGCACGAATATCCGCCAAACCAATATCTTCACTCGCAAAACGTACCAACCGTCTGGCAATAAATAACGGATCTTCGCCAGACTCCACCATTCGAGCCAGCCAGTAAATCGCCGCATCAACATCACTGTTACGCATCGATTTATGCAAAGCAGAGATAATATTGTAGTGTTCTTCGCCTTTTTTGTCGTAAAGAAACGATTTTCTTTCAATTAAATCCAGCAGCTTATCCTCTTTAAGCGTGACCGTGTCCGCCTGCTTTTCGCCATTGAGAACCGCCATCTCCAAAGTATTCAAAGCCACTCTGGCATCGCCATTGGCATACTTTGCGATGGAATCCAGCACTTGATTGTCCATCTTAATTTTAAGCTTTGGAAATCCTCTTGGACTATCGATCGCCTGCTTCAGCAGCTGCAAAATATCATCGCTCTCCAATTGGTTCAAGACGAAGACCTTACTTCTGGAAAGCAACGCCGAATTGATCTCAAAAGACGGATTCTCCGTTGTTGCACCAATCAGAATAATGCTGCCATTTTCAACATAAGGCAGAAACGCATCCTGCTGAGCCTTATTAAAGCGATGGATTTCATCCACAAAGACAATCGTTTTCGTGCCGAAAGTCCGGTTGTGCTCCGCATCCTTCATCACCCTCTTTATTTCTTTAATCCCACTCGTTACCGCACTAAAATTAATAAATTCTGATTTTGTCTGATTCGCAATAATACGCGCCAGCGTCGTCTTGCCAACACCGGGAGGACCCCAAAAAATCATCGACGAAACACGGTCATTTTCAATGATTTCTCGCAACAACTTCCCTCTACCTAGCAAGTGCTTCTGACCCACAAATTCTTCAAGATTCTCTGGTCGAACCCGCGTTGCCAACGGTTCACTATCTTCTCTGGATTTTTCAAAAATAGAACCTTGCTT
>NZ_JCAFYN010000012.1:0-93074 GCF_059374735.1 Enterococcus sp. GPZ-007
GTAGATATCTTAGCTACTTCTGAAGATGGCAGTCATACGACGATCGAATGTCAGATCCAGTCACATTCGTATTTTCATGAACGGGTGATTTTCTACTTAGCGGAAGCGTTTCGCTCCCCTTTTGGAAATACTGAAACCAAGGAAGCAGAAACAAAAAGTAATTTTTCAAGCTTGCGCCCTGCTTATGGCATCAACATTGTAGATTTTCATTTATTTGATCAAAAGGAACAAGCTTTACAGACATTTCGGCTATTGAATGAAGAGACGTACCGACCTTTTGTAAATAGAAATGAGAAGGAGTTACTGACGCTATGCTTTCTCAGCTTGAAAAACGAGAATATCGATAAACAAGCCGCTGTCTATCATTGGCAATATTTTCTAAAGACTGGTGAAGTGACCGAGAATGCCCCTGACTATATCAAAGAAGCCAAAAGGAAAACTGATTTTTTAACATTAGAAAGCGAGGAAAAAGAGATAATCATGAAAATCGATAAAGCCAGAGCTATCCGTGAAGCAGAGCTGGAAGACGCTCAAGAAAAAGGGATAGAAAAGGGCGTCAAGAAAGGGATACAGCATGAAAAACGTAGACTTGCTGTTAATTTTTTAAAGATGGGAATTTCTGTCGAACAAGTTTCCGAAGCAACGGGGTTAGATATCGAGCTTGTCAGAGAGCTGAATAGGAAATAGAGATACAAGGTTTTTCCTGTAATTAGTAATGAGAATGATCATTACTAAAAATTAGCAAATTTCCATCTACTATAATCTCTCAACATTGAGGATGAAAAAATTGGCAATGCATTTGATCTTGTTTGCAACAAGAGGTAAGTGCATTACCAATTTTTTTATAAATCTATCCTATGAAATATAATAATCTGCTGTTTGATTCTACTCTGATTCTCATTGGTGGATAAACAAGTTTCCTCAAAGACAATCCCAATCATATGAAGAATAAAAATAAAGAATGGCAGCTTCAACGACAAATGAATAAGCCACACCATTTAGATACCACTGAAGCTTTCCTTCTATTGGTACTTGTTCATTCACTCTCTCGTGATATAGCGATTTTCTTGTGTATCGAACATTGCTCCTTCTTTAGGCACAATAGCTCAATCATCGATATAAATGATTGAGCTTCATCATTACAATGCTTTGGTATAGCTCTGGCTTCAAAATCAAATTGGCAATTCAAACTAATAAGACCAGGCTATTTTACCTGATTAACTAAAAAAACTTCCACGTATGAATCAGCGTATTCTCCCAACCAAAAAAAGAGATGCCAATACCATCAGCTATCTCACAATAAAATCATTCAGTTTTCACTTTCCCCAAGAACATATTTTCAAATCTGAAATGGTAGACGGGCTACGATGAATGTCGTTACCAATTTTTCTAATAGAAACCCCTTCACTTGATAGATCAAGTATAAATGGAGATGGAATGACTTCATAGGTACCCAGTGATTAGGCATTTACCTATAAATGAAATCAAAAAGGCACTGCAAAAAATGATAAAGATTAAGGAGTCAGTTAAGAAGGATAATGAATATACAATGTATATCCGAACGTGGTATAATAAAGGTAGTAAGAGAAGGAGTGTGACTCATATGTTAAAACTAGCAGTTAATAAATGGGGCAATTCTAGCGGTCTACGACTACCAACTGATTTATTAAAATCATTGGGAGTAAAACAAGGTGAATTTCTCAAAGCAGAAATTAAAAATGGTAAACTAATTTTGGAAAAAGACGTTGAAGACGAATTGACTTGGGAGGAACTTTTCAAAGACTATGAAGAGGAACCTTTTGATAGTGAAATAGTAATGTTCAAACCGGTAGGAAAAGAAAAATGGTAAGCATGGTTAAGCAAGGCGATATAATCAAAATCAATCTAGATCCCAAGCAAGGACATGAGCAACAAGGATACAGACCTTATATTTGTTTGAGTTATAAGGAATTAGCTAAAACTTCAGGGCTAGTAATTGTTGCTCCAATATCCAATACCAAAAGGAATTACCCTTTGTATGTTTCTATGAATCCCGAAAGTAAAACGACTGGAAAAGTTCTTCTCGACCAGTTAGTAGCAATAGATTTTAAGGCGAGAGATTTCAACTATGTTGAGACTGTATCAGAAGATTTCATCAATAAGCTTTTGAGATTGGTAAAAGTCATTTTTCAAAAAGACTAAAAGAGTTTATAGAATATATATTCTATAAACTCTTTTTTGGGGTGAAAAAGCATCAATAGAAAAGTGGCTCAAAATTAATGACCGAAATTGGCTCATTTCTACTTGACGGTTACGACAGATGGATACTCAATGTCCTACCAGTTACCTGCAAAAGGATAAAACCAATCATACGAAAATCTATCATTTGATTTCATCAAAAAAAGAGACGCCAATACCATCAGCTATCTCACAAAATAATCATTCAGTTTTCATTTCCCCCAAGAACACATTTTCTTCAAGAACCTATTACTCAAATCTATCCTATGTGAATCACGCTTCCCCTGCTAAACCCTTACCAAAAAATCCTTCTCAAACACGCCCTTCGCCAATCGATAGCCGCTGCCCCAAACGGTTTGAAGCATCTCTGGGTCGAAGCCGGCAATCTCTAGCTTCATCTTGATCCGCTTTACCAAGACTGAAGTCTGAGAGAGATGCGAATTGTTCGGCTCATCGTTCCATAGACGTGAACAGAGTTTTTCTCTGGAAACAATGCCGCCCTTTGATTGGATCAGGCAGTTCAGCATGTTTCGTTCCCGATTCGTCAGGCTTTGTTTCAGTTGAGTGAGATTTCCCGTTGGTCGAATGGGCTCGTTCTGGTAAAGAAAGACAATATTCGTCTCATCCTTTTGATACGGAGCCAGCTTTTCAGACAGCTGCTCCCGTAAATAATCGATCGATTGGTTGATGAACAGCCAATCCGCCACACCGAGCTGTTTTAGCTGTTCTTCTTCGTTTGAATTCGGCTTGTTGCCTAACTTCCGCAAAAGTGCCCGCTTCTCTGATTTCAAGATCGGGATCAGCTCACGAATCTCAGAGTCGGCGATGGTCTCGCTCAAAATGACTGCCTGATAGTTTAGCAAATAGTGCCTCAGTGTGTCGTATTTCTCGTCCTTCTGATTTACACTGGCCTTCAGACACTCCAGCAGGTCGACCGAACAGAACACCTCGTAGTTCAAGTGCTGGAGCTGTTGCTGCAGGTCGTGTTCGATCACGAGGTTCTTGGTCAAAATCAAAATCGGTTTCATTCCTTGACTCCCTTCTTTATTTTTAAAGGAAGTAAGCTTTCACACTTACTCCCCTCATGTTAATTTCCTAAAAAGTAATTCAGCTGCGCCTGCCAATCAAGATACAGGAAGATCGCCGCACCGATCGCCAGCAGCATGATAAACAATAAGCCGCAATCAACTAACAATACCGTCGACTTCTTCCCATATTCCATCCGTAATCGACTGTCCTTGATAAAGAAAAGTAGAAAACTGATCAATCCTCCCAAGGCAATCGCGCCGAAGATTCCCAGCCATACTGGAATCGTCATAAAATCTCCTCCAATTTTCTAAGGTGTGTCATCCAATGACCACGTTAGTTTCGCCTTGTAGACCGTTCCTTTTTTACCCGCATTCGCTGGCAAGTTCAAGGAAATATCGTCAAACGGCATCCGCAGCTGCCACGTATCCTGCCCCTCATTCGGCTGTGCAGAAACCAGTGTCTTCGCCGTTGGTTGCCCCGCGACTAATGTTTCCGTAGACTGAACACTGCTAGGCACATCCGCACCCGATGGCGCTGGATCAATCACTTCCTGCGGTGTATCCCTGTCCGTCACTCTCTCAATCGACATGTTCTCCAGCTTCAATTGTGTTCCCGCACCATTTGGCATCGGGGTATTTGAGCTGTCTTTGAAATCAGATAACTTCGCAGTTAGTTTCCAACCAGTGCTGGTCGAACGATCATCCTTGATTCGCGTGTAGAAGCCATCAATCACGACATTTGTGTTTGATTGATAGTTCATCAAATGCAGATAATACGTTTGAGCAGTGTTGACGATTGGGTTTGTGCCGTGGTTGAAATAGATTGGGACTGATTGAAGAGCCATATCTGCTAAATCTCTAGGAGTATAACTTTGTTCGTCATCTTGAATTTGAACTTTTCCTTTTGCTTCATTATGATACGGACTAGCAATCGTATCATCTTCCCAATCTAGTCGCCCAGCTGCTTCCAACCAATCATCAACAACACCTGTAGCTGTTGTTGTAAAGGTAAACGTGATACTCTCCCCTTGACCTAAGTCACCTAAAGAATTCGTTCCATTAATGTCATTTATAGTAGTCAAACTTCCATCTTTTTCAATACTACTTGGATCGATTACTAAACCCGGCGGTAATGAGATTGAAGCGTGAATATTTTCAGCTTTCTTTGACGTTGTACAAATAACCGTCCAAGTCCATTGAACCTCTTTACCTGAATTCACTTTCTTGATTTTTGGTTGTATATCTGTTAGTAGTTCACTGGCAATGAAGAAGCGAATCTCTCCAGAGAATTTTTTATTACCTGAAAGTGCTCCTTCAGTTAATTGAGAACCATCATAGCTAAACCCTAGATTAGAGCCATCTAATGAATCCCTCGTGACATTGCCTAATTGAATATTATCTCCATTAATAGATAAAACTGGCGAACCGGGAATTGAATTATTCCATGCACTTAACCCCTGATGGGCTGTCGTCTTGAGTACATCTACAGTCAATTGATTATTAGTAATAGTTGGAATTGGAATAAGAATTATTTGTTTATCTGCATTTAGCATTGTCAAATTATTCAATCCGAAAAATGAGGTAATATCTCTCAATTGATTTTCTGAACAGTTTAAGTCCCTTAATTCTGAATTGTTACTTAAGTTCAATGCTTTCAATTCGTTCTTTTCACAATGCACTACATTTAACTCCGTATTTTTAGACAAGTCTAGGTCTTTTAAATAATTTCTCTCACAGTACAGATTTTCGAGCTGTGTATTTTGACTTACATCCAAACTATTCAGACTAGTACCAGTACACCATAGGTCTGTCAATTCAATATTTTTACTCACGTCTAGCGTGCCTAAATTATTCTGCTGACACCATAACCACTTTAACTTTAAATTCTGGGTAACATCCAATGATACTAACTGGGTACTTCGGCAAATTAACTGAGTTAACTCAGAATTTGATGTTACATCTAAAACACCTAAAGGATTACTCTCGCATTGTAAATACATTAAATCCAAATTTTTACTGACGTCTAATGATGTTAGCGAGCTTCCTGCGCAATCCAGAGATATCAATTTAAGATTCTTGCTAACATCTAGACCATTTAGTGGGTTATAGCCGCAAGTTAATCCTATTAAATCTGGGTTTTGAGTAACATCTATTTCTGAAATCGAAGTAGATGAGCAAGTCAAATTTTTTAGTTTCGGAAATGGTTTTACATTTAACACTGTTAGTGTATTATTCGCACGGAGTAACGTCTCCAAATTGGATGCATACTCTAAACCTTTAATACTGGTCAGCCCTTTACTCATAACATTTAAATAAGTTAAAGTTTCTAAATCATCATCAGTCAATCCGTTTGCTGGTTTACCATATCCAGTAAATCCTGGTCTAGTTACATCACCAGTAGCATTTCCTTGATTGCCAGTTCTTAATAAAACAGCTAAATTCGCATCTATATCCACGCCTTCAATTAGATTCATCGTCTGCGGTCCTATCCCACCTCCGCCTCTGGGCTGTGGCTTAGGCTTCGTTTCTTCTTCCGGCACATCCTCTTTACTGGTCTCACTAGTCGGCGTATCTTCCTCCGACTTCACTTCCGCCTTATCTTCTGATGCTTCTGTCTCAGGCTCACTTTCTATAGTAGAAACTTGATTCGCAGCCTTCTCCTTATACTCCTTCAACGGATCATCCGCCAGCGAACTGATCGTGGTTTCACCAGTCGGCACTTCCTCGACTGTTTCCGCATAGACCAGCGAAAAAGGAAGGGATGAGGCTAGTAATAAGGCTAGTCCAAGATATTTATGAAATTTCTTGTTCATCGTCTTCCTCCTCCTTTAGTCGGGTAAAGAGAAAGAGCCAGAAGCTGCACGCAACACACAAAAATCCTGTCCATTGTATTCCTATCTGACGGTTTTCTCCTGTTTTTGGTAAGCTGCGGCTTTCTCGCGCATAGTAGTTTCTGGCACTGCCTAATGTATAGGGCAAGACATTGTTGAAAGGTGTTACCCATCTTGGTTCCTCATAATAGGGCAGTGGATCGGGATCGCTTGGCGCTGGATTGATCGGTTCTTTTGGCTCGACAGGTTCTTTGGGGTCAACTGGCTGTTCTTCCTTAAAGCTGATACCTACCTGATCCTCTCTCTCCTCCCCAAAAGCAGAAAGCGGGGAAAACAATGCGACTATTGAAAAGAGTATCAGCCATTTTTTTCGTTTCACATCCCTCACTCCTCTTCATGCTTCTGGGTCTGCCACTGTTTCTGACGATAGATAAGGTACGCGATCAATCCGATCAAAGCGATCAACAATCCAGCTCCTGTCCACGGTACCCATGATGGTACAAGGACTTTATAGACCGTCTCATCATTAACCTTATCCGCCTGAGCACTTCCTACTGTGAATTCTTCTTCCCATTTCCAAGTACGCCCATCGCCCTGCGCTGTTCCAGTAAAAACGTAAGTTCCCGCTGCGAAACGCTCCAAGCCAAGGGGCATCTCAAAGTTGAAATTCGAATTCGGGGCGACAGAAAAGTTCTCCATCTCGTGCTTGACGATGGTCTTGTTCTCTCCTTTCTTCTTCACGGCACCTTTGATCGTCATATCCTGCAGGACTTTTGGTTGGTCGTTCTGGATATTCGCTGAGACAACCTTTCGCCCATGAGAAAGATCCAAGTCGACTTTCTTCAAATGCAGCTCAGCCCCATGATTGAAGGTCTCTTCATCTTCCGTCAACATCAAGGCGATCACACGCGCGTATTCTGGTACCAATCCGGTTTTCTTCTTATCCGTTTCATCGGCTTTTCGCAAGAAACGAACAGAACCTAATTTAACTCCAGAAAATGCTTCACTCGGCATTTCAATGTCAAACTCTACGATCTTTTCCTCATGTTTTTGGACAGTGACTTCTTTGACACCATCCTTCACCTTGACGAAGCTGGTGATCGGCTGCTTCAAGCTTTTGTCCAGTTTTGGCTTCTCCTGCGCATAATCGATCGCGCCAACAGAACTGCTCACCGCATCATGAACAGCGACATGTACGGTCACGGGTTCTTTTTGTGTGCTGATGACCTTCACCTGAACCGTCTGCTTTTGGCTAGGCTCCATATTTAAATAGAAGAAGGTCCGCTTCTTATCGAATTGATTCTCAGGAATAATGCTCTCCACCGTATATCCAGCCGCCCCTTGATCGTCCGCAGCATGGGACATTAATGGAAAACAAAAACTGATCATTACTAATAGAAAGAATAAACAACTACGCTTAAAATTTTTTCCTCGTGTCATGGCGTCCACCTCCAATAAAAAAGGGGAGAGGAGACGCCCTCCTGCTCCTCTTTTTGTCTTCATTAGATCGTGTCATCCAATGACCAAGTTAAGTCTCCAGTATAATGATGACCCTTTTTCGCTGTGTTCGCTGGTACGGTCAATTTAATGTTTTTCATTTCCATTGCTGTATTTCCTTCAAATGAAGTCACACTTGAACCGATATCTCCATCTTGCATCACATCTGTCGCTGTGACAGCCCCTGTAGTTAAGCTATAACTTGCAGCCATTGTTGCCGTATGTGAGATTGTTGCTGGAATAATACCTGAAATTTCTGGTGAGATCGTTCCTTGATAGCCATGTTTATCTGTATCAAACTTCAAGACAGCACCAGTTAATTTTGTTGCCGGATTTGACGTACTTACCAGCTCATCCACTTTTGCGGTCAGCTTCCATTCCACATCGCCCGAAGTATGGTCACGTTTATCTTCTACCACGGCATATTTATGAACGCCGCCTGCTTCATCCTGTTCCACGAAATCATGCACTGCGATGTTCACAGTATTTGATGATCCAAAGTCTAACTCCAATGGTGTCCAGCGAATCTGTAAATCTCCAGGATTTGTACCAGGACCGTGCATGGCAAAGCCAATACCTACTTCTGACTCCGAGTTATCCACTTCCGCTGCTAGTGCCGTACCTCCTGCCACAAACATCCCTAAAACGGTCGCGCTGGCTAGCATGCCAGCAAATAATTTTTTCTTCATCTCTTTTCTCTCCCTCTTTTTTATTTTTTTTGAGATTTATATATCAAACAGCCGTTGCCATTGATACCGAAAAAAATGGAAAAATAGTCGAAAAGAAATGGTAAACTTAATTCGTGTGACTTATTTTCTGCTGTTTGGGATTTGTCTTGTTTTAAATAAAAATAAGTAGTAATTCAAAGAGCTTGTTTTCATATAGAGTACATAGATTGACGGTTCGTTCTGACGGCTTTCCATGAGGATGATTCACATAATTAAATAACAAAATTGCTAATTCATCAGAAATCATTCTTAATATTTTCTTAATAATTAATGATTTATCCCTTAAAACATGACTTTCACCGTCTAACCAAAAATGATAGCGCTTACCCCGAGAAAGTAAAACGCTTCTTCTCCATCGCAAAAGATTAAGTTATTTTTATTAATCTTTATGTGAGAATTAATAATTTTCAGTTACCCAGCCAAGGCTTCAATGGCATAAACAGCTGTTATACGCTCTTCCATCATGGAATCGGAATACACGTCCAGCGTCATCTTGGTGGATGAATGCCCTAACAAAGCACTGACTGATGCGATCCCGACTTTTGCTTCTAAGCAACGTGTCGCGAAGGTATGACGCAATTGATGAAAATGAATATTCTCGAGCTTCGCTTGTTTTCGTAGCTGATGAAAATGATAAGTCAGCACACGTGGCTCACACCCTTTCTTTCCTATAGAGAATACAAACTCACTCGTATTTTCTTCCTTTAAACTCCTTAATAATTGTTGGACTTTCTGATTCATGGGGATAATACGGTGTGATGACGCACTTTTTACTGAATCATAATTGACAATGGTCTTTTTATTCTGATTACTTTGTACTCGATTACATGTTTGATTAATGGAAAGGATGCCTCTGGCGAAATCAACGTTTTCCCATTTCAGCGCTGCAACTTCCCCAATCCGCATCCCAGTATTCAACGCCAAAGCTACTGCTTGTGCTTTATCGTCTTCGCTATCTTCTATTGCATCCAGCAGTGCTCTCTGTTGCTCGATCGTCAATGCACGAACCTTTTGAACATTCCTTTTAGGTAACTGGACAGTATCGCAGGGATTCTTAAACAGAAGTCCATGTTTCTTTGCGTCATTGAGTGTCTTCTTCAATAAACAAATAATAATTTGAATACTATTCGGAGAAAGATTTCTTTCTATAAAGTGATCAATCATTTCCTGAACTCGCTCGGAAGTCAATTGGTACAATGGTAGATTTCCTAAGTTTGGAAGTAAGTAACGAGAAATTTTGTAACAGTAGTCAGAATACGTGGAAGCTTTGATTGTCTTATGAATAGTCTTTTTCCATTGAATGATCCATTCATTCTAGGTCATCAGACTTTTTCCATATAGCTCGATCATTCTATCTGACTGTTGCTTTAATGGAATCAATTTTTCTCTGACAGCTTGATAGGTCTTATCATATACATACCCATATTTGAGTCTGCCATCGCTCTTTCTGCCGATCGCATAACGTCCTTCCCATCGACCATCTTTTCTATAATAGATATTGTTTCCTTTATTTGGTAGGTTGTTCATAAAATAACCACTCCTTCTATCTAGTTTGACGAGGATTATTGACGGTCCTTGCAATTGTTACTTTTCATTAGACTTTCTAGAAAGTTTTCACTACAAACTAACTCTAAAAGTTAAATGATAAATATAAATTTTAATTTATTATTGCAATTCTCCTTATAATATCCTATAATTTGTAATGTAAAACTAATGTTAAACAAATAAATGATGTTCTTTTCTGGTTATTTGTCAGTTTTCATGTTTTTATTTAAAACAGGAAAGAATAATTATTGCTACTTAATAAATATTTTTACATTTTTCTATTGTTTTCTTTTCATACAAATCAATCTATTTCAACCATCAAAGAAAATCCTTCTTCGATGGTTCTTTCTTTGTCTTTTAACTCTGCAATTCTTTTTCATCACTAGTTTTTTAGTGTCATTTTTATTTCTTAAAAAGAAAACCACATCTCAAACTAAATAACAAACCAAAATTATAGATATTGATATTAAAAAAGAGTTTTTCTATCTAAATAGAACATTGATTGAATGGCTATTAATTTTATCCGGAATACACTTCTCCACTGTCTTTTTACTAAATGCGTTATCCTTAAAATTAATTAAAGAAATTGAATAGTTATTTTTATGTATACTGTAGCTATTAAGATTTGAGGAGTGATGCACATGTCAAATGAAGAGTTTTTTGAAAAGATTTTATTCAACAAGAAGATGTCTGTGGATTGGTTAGCTCTGTTGGAAAATGCACCTGCGTTTAATCGTTTCGATTTGAAACCGATTACAGCGTTGCTGGCAGCACCATGCGATGTAGGAACAATCATCATCCGTGAAAATCAACATTCCTTTACTGATAAAAGCACCTTTGACACATTGAGCACTTTCCATCAAACTCATCGTTTTTTTGATTATTCGGTGACACGGCACTGCTTTAAGACGATCGACGGACTTCCATCGTATAAGGTTCCTTTTGTGAATTGGCACTTTGTCCTATGTCCGCTAGAATCAACGGATGACTGTTCGTGGGTGAACCCTCTGGACATTTATGAGCTGCAAACAATCGAAAAGTCTACCTTTGTGGAACTGATTAATGGCCTAGTGTTAGAAATCCCAATGCAAAAGCGCAGTTTCTTAGAGCAAGCCGAAAGAGCTATCTATTCTTTATGCTATTTAAGGCGTGAGTATTCGATCACTCTTAACTATAAAGGTGACCCACTAAATTATCTCCAGCTACCAGTCACCCCCTTCATGCGAACATTACGCAAGCGTTCCTTCTTACAACAATGGATCACTGACCGCGGAGCCTTCCATCAGAGATATATGATGGAACTATCGGAAAAATACAAGGATATTTACCTGTAGAACTCAGGAAACCCCTGCGCGACTCGTTTTAGAGCCTCGCAGGGTTCTTACTTGTGAAGGTGCAATCCTTCATCTTTTCTAATTTAGGCATCTCCTTTCGATTCCTTGATGATTAAACCTATTCCGGAAAACGATTTGCGCACCAAAGACTGTTCTTAAGACTAGAAAAGCCCCCATTACCTCACGATTTGCCTATCCTAGTTGTTAAATTCTAAATCATTACTCAATTACATCATGTCCGGTTTATTTAAATTTTGAACTGCTGTTTATTAAGAAAACCTTAAGCCAAATTGGACTATTTCGAATTGATTTGGAGAGAATATCTGCCCAAAGCCCCTTCAAATCAACGCTTGCCATAAAGTAGTAAAATGTAAAATTTGTCAAATAGCAAAATTGCATTTGCACCCCCAAATTTGCCGCTTAACCTCTCACAAAGCCTAATCTTGTGTTGAAAACCTGCAAATTTGAGGGGTAAAATGCAAATTTGCGATTCGCATTCTTTTTTGAAACCGTTTATATTCTAGTCACCGGCCGGAACAAAAAAATTTATTGGAGGAATTCAAATGATTCAACACATCGGAAACAAATTACAAGTAGAGATCGACGCAGGCGGAGAGAAAGTGAAGAAGATCAGCTTCGCGAATGTGATCGGAGAGCCCAGCGAAGAAAAAGTTTTGGAGCTAGGCGAAATCATGAAGGAACTATCGGTAGAAGGCAGTGAGCTGTATGGCGTGGTGTTAACCAGCCAAGCACGTTACACCAAATAAGGAGGAATTTAAATGCTAAAAATCGTCGCAACTTTTAAAAATAGCTTTGGCAGAAATCAAATCTGGAGCTTCAATGATCCAGACACTACCAAAACAGACACAGAGATCAAAGGTTTATTAGAACGTATGACCAGCGTGAAGCTTTGTCAAAAAGACGGCGCGGAACTCTTCCACACCGTGGAAACCGCCAAGTACGTCGAAACCATCGAACGAATTATTTTCTAAATCAACGATTGAGGAATGGCGGTAGCGCTGCCGCCTTCCTCTAATAAAAGAAAGGATGAGAACCCATGATGCAGATTCAACCCCTGTCGTTCCGACAGCTATTTAACCTAAAACCAAAAACACTGGAAACACGCATCACTAATTTTTATCAAGCTACACAAAATAGCAGTATCACGATCCAATACATTTTAGCCACAAAGGTACGCAATCAGCTTGGAGCGGCGGAGTTTAATCATTTTCTAAAGGATCTCGTCCGTGAGCTGTTTATGAACACGAAAGCAACACGTTCCATGAAGCGCTTCTTCCATTATTTTGAAGATTACTTTATGGCACCTGAGTGGCAGACCTTGTGTTCTAAAATTGTTCCGCAAAGAGTCTCACCACGAAGAAGCTTTGGAGAAAAAGTCGTGTCAAAAGTCCGTTCCTTCTTTTCATTTGCCCGTCCCGAAGAAACCAACGAACCTTGAAAAAATAAGCTTTAACAAATAACCTACGCAGAAAAAATCAAAGAAAGGAAATAGAGCAATGACCGAAGATTTAATTGTGACCTTTGGCAAAGGCGACGGCAGCACCCATGACTGGACCTATAAAGGGCTCGGACCCGACCTGCCAACACCAAAGATCAAAGAAGCTTGCGAACTATTGACGAAGTTAGATATTTGTACAGAAAACGGCGTAAAACTATTTGATTCGGTTGTCACGGCAAAAGTTTTGACCCACATTGACACGGTGATGTTTGGTCCGGACACGGAAACGAAGGGACTTACCTATTACGGCAAGCCTGCCAAAGAAGCCAGCTGTGAAGAAGTCGGTTGTTTTAAGGTGGCGGATGAACCGCAAGAAAAAGTGGAAGCACCAAAACACACGGTATTACCAGTAACACCATATGGTCACTATTTCAAGCGGTTAACTAGTATTGAACCAGTGGAGAAGTCCGAAGTAAAAGTGTCATTTTCACAACCGAAAACGAAGTCCATCGAAAATAACGAACAAAAACAAGCTTTTGTTTCATCGGCTGAACCTGACCTGTTAAGCCAAGAAACAAACGAACGAAACGGACTACTTCAATGGCTCCATAAGATCAGGAAGAAAAATAAAGAAGGACCCACTGAAATTCCGCGGGAATAGCCTTTTCGCGATTACACTCGATCATTGACAATTTCATACTGCGTAGGGGAATAACTTTTTACTGACACCTGCGACGAAAATCGCGGGTGTTTACAAATAATTTTAGAAAGCGAGGTATGTACATGAACCTTTTATCAATCGTAACTGGAGGGAGTCTCCTCGATTATTTATTCGGCGGAAGCGTGCCGATCATGGGTGTTTTTCTGACGATGGTTGGACTGGATCTCACCACTGGATACGTTAAAGCCTTAAAAAGTCATACTTGGGTGTCCTCCATTAATCTCTATGGTTTATTCACCAAATTCATCACCTTTTCAACGATTATCTGCGCGGCTGCACTAGACAAAATAGCGCCAACCGTTGGGATCACGTTACCCATCAATGTCGCCCTGATCTGGACGGCTTTACTGATCGTTTACGAGATTGGCTCGATTCTGGAAAATGCCCATGAATTCGGACTGAAAATCACTTGGCTGCAGAAATGGCTGCGAGTCTTTGAGCGAGATGTGGGGAAAACGCCTGATAAAGACGATCAGGAAGACAATATTCAGTAGGGGGTGAATCAGATGCCCACGACTGAAATCGCTCTGCAATACGGGCTACATTTGCGAGGAAAGGTCTGTTACTCCATGTCCAACCGCCTTGGCGCGTATTCAATGGATTGTTCTAGTTTTGTTTTCCGTGCGCTGATCGCGGCAGGCTTTTTGTCTACTGATTCCTTCATCGGAAATACCGAAACTCTTTTCGGTTTAAATGGATCGCTTCTTGAAGAAATCAGCCGCTCAGAGGTTCGGCGAGGAAATCTGTGGATTGCCGGTCATGAAGGTGCATCACTGGGATCAGCTGGACATACCGGCTTTTGTGCGAAACGTTCATAGCTGAAAAGGCTATGCACGCTTTGAAAAGTATTTAGAATACTTAACAAGAGTGTGAACTCTTAAATTGATGGATGAAATGACGGACTAACAACCGAAAGCATCCAGCCTAATACTCCGACATGCGGCATGAACGTGTGAAATCATGCGGTTTGAAGCTCGGTGAAGTCGACTGACAGTTACCGTAGTACCAGAATATGGCAACCGAAAAATCATCTGATGGTTGTAACTAATAGGTCGGGGCTCTATAAAATTAGTATGGTGAGAATGTCCTTGCGGACTGACGAACTTGCGAATGTACGCTCCTTAACGGTAACTTACTAGAAATGGTAAGGCCCTCCCATGTGTTGGCGCATTTCAGGGATGAGTAAAAATATAAACTATGAAAATCCTGGTACTGTTACAGGCAGTACAGTAGATGCAGGGGTAAAGCGAGCACCTAACCTAATATGCACAGATAAATTTAAGGGAACGTTGGAAACCACTGACGTGGAAGGACACACACCTTTTGAAGCGGTGAAGAGAAAATCATAACTCTTCTTTACAGTGGTGAAAGTAGTGGCACGACCGTTGAAAGTTTTGTAATGAAACTGGAGGAACAGCCACAAGTCATTTTAGTATTTAAAAGTAAAACTTAATTAAAATCATGGATTCTTGTAAGACTAAAAAGAACCACTAAAATATCCTTAGAGAAAGTTGGTGGTTATCCCATGAGACAACAAATAACCAAAAATAATTCTTTGAGATACGCAGAGTATTACGGTATGACAGATTCTATGGACTCGCTCTATCAAAGGAGCTCTGAAAACAAACTATTTAAGAATCTCATGCGATTTGTCCTATCTGATAATAATATTCTTCTAGCCTTTCGAAATATCAAGCGCAATACTGGCAGTTCCACGCCGAGTGTTGATGGCAAAACGATCTCCGATATCGAAGTTCTTTCAACTTCTACATTCTTGAAGATTATCAAAAAGAAGTTTCAACACTATAACCCTAGACAGGTTAAACGTGTGAACATTCCTAAAGCTAACGGAAAAATCCGACCGCTAGGAATTCCTTCGATTTGGGATAGAATGATTCTACAATGTATTCTACAGGTTTTAGAGCCCATATGTGAAGCGAAATTTTACAAACATAATTATGGTTTTCGACCCAATCGTTCTACGGAACATGCAATAGCAGTGTGCCATCAAAGGATAACCTTGGGGCAATTACAATACGTCGTAGACGTAGACATTAAAGGATTCTTTGACGAGGTAAATCACACCAAGTTAATGCGCCAATTATGGACACTGGGTATTCAAGACAAGCAACTTTTAGTGATTATAAGGAAAATCTTGAAAGCTCCAATTAAATTTCCTGACAACAAAATTGTTATACCTAATAAAGGAACACCCCAAGGTGGTATCCTCTCGCCCTTATTAGCTAACGTCTGCCTAAATGAGTTTGATTGGTGGATTGCGAAGCAATGGGAACAAAGAACGTGTAAAGAACTAAAATCACTGTTCGACAAGCGAGGATACCCCGATAAGGGAAATATTTATCGCAAATTGCGTAAGTCAACAACACTAAAAGAAATGTATCTTGTCCGATACGCAGATGACTTCAAAATATTTTGTAGAACAAGAAAGGACGCTCAAAAAATATTCATAGCTGTTAAGCTATGGCTGAAGGAGCGCCTAAAACTCCCGATATCAGAAGAAAAATCGCAAATCACAAACCTAAAGAAACAAAAGAGGGAATTTTTGGGTTTTGAGCTAACAATGAAACCCAAAAGGAACACCTACGTAATGCGCTCGCATATAAGCAAAAAAGCTCTGAAAACTATTAAATCTCAACTCAAAGAACAAATTAAGGTTATTCAAAAATCGCAAAATAGGGATAAGGCAATAAGAAGCATAGGTATCTATAACAGCAAAGTAATCGGAATTCACAACTACTATAGAATAGCTACAATGGTTAACATCGATCTAAACGACATTCACTATGAAATCCTATTAACCATGGTGAATAGGCTCTCCAAATTGGGGCTGAGTAAAAAAGGGAATTACACGGGAACAGATAGGAATATTCTCCCTTACCTAGCTACCCCAATGATGAGATATATAAAGGATCGACCTATTGTACCTATCGGATTCGTTCAACATCGTAACCCGATGAACAAGAAGCTATCCATAAATAAATATACCCATGAGGGGAGAAACGAGATTCATTCAAATTTGAGAAAGATTCCAGAATGGAAACTTAAATGGCTGAGAGAAACTATTAGTCGCGGTGAAAGATCGTCAGTAGAATTTGATGACAACAGATTATCTAAATTCGTCGCCCAAAACGGTAAATGCGGTATCACAAAACAGGAATTGTCGATGTTCGAAGTCCACTGTCATCATAAAATTCCATGGTACGTCTCTAAGGACAATTCGTATGAGAATCTCATTATTCTCAGCAAAGACGTTCATGAACTGATACATCTAAAAAATATAGACGCCATTTTAACCAAAATCTTCAACTTACGACTAACAGAAGCCCAGCTTAAAAAAGTGAATGAACTACGAAAAATGGCTTATCGAAACCCTATCTCAGTCTCTCTACTAGGTTTACGTACCAGCGAAGCTATTCAATTATGCCTGTTTTAAAACGATTAAGAAAAAACAACTTTTAACTAAAATGATGGAACGCCGTATGAGGTGAAAGTCTCACGTACGGTGTGGACCGGGGGAAAAACTGGCGATAACTTCAAAGGTTTACCTATCGGTATTCTTGAGCGATATCAATGGCGAGGCCTTACATTGCACCTATTCCAAAGGCTGCCAGAACATCGCTGTCACCAAAGCAATCGGCTGGATGGGTGACTATTCAGGCTTACCCGTTCGCTATTTTCGGGTGAAGAACACGAGTATCGCAGGTCCAAGCGAAAATGTCGGCCAGCAACGAATGTTAGCAATTGATGGTTCATGGGGACCTGCCACCACCAGACGATTACAAGAAGTATTAAATTGCATGATCAAAGACGGCATCATCAGCGGTCAAATCAGAAATCCGGCGAATCAAGCGATCCCCTCTGTTCAGTTTGGAAATGGCGGTTCGAACATGATCCGTAGACTCCAAGCTTTATTAAGTGTGCCCTCAGATGGCAATTTTGGACCAATTACCTGTCTAGCCTTACAAAAAAGAATGGGTACGATCCAGGATGGGATCATCAGTCCGGTATCTGATTGTGTGAAGGTCATGCAGCGAAGATTGAATGAAGGACTCGTTTAGCCAGAAAGTTTCGAGAAATACTAGCGGATTCAAGATCGGTACTATTTAAATTACCACAAAAATACCGACTATCTTCTCTTATCTAGGTGAGAGAAGATAGTCGGTGTTTACTATGTTAATCAGCTTAAGATTATTTGCCTTATCCCTGCACATCCGCGTCTTTAAATTTAAGAGAAGCGATCGTCCCTCCTTCATCCGAGGTATAGCTCAGCTTGCCATGATGGTAGGCCATAATTTCATGACAGATAATTACCCCTTTGCCCATGCCGGAGATCTCTTTTTCCTTTAAAGAGAGTCCTTGATTCAATTTATTCAAAAGCTCTGGACGAAGGATGTTTCCCCGATTGCCGACTTGGATCGTCGCGCCAGTCGCTGTGATCCAGACATCCTGGCTTTCACGATAGGCGTTGGACAATAAATTACTGAAGAGTGCCTTGATCAGCACTTCATTTCCTCTAAGCTTTGGCAGAGTTCCATGAATCGTCAAATTAGGATAGATTGTTTGAAACTCGGAAAGGCATTCTGCTAAAGAAAACTGCGCAACATGAATCGGCTGATCCTTCAAATTCCCGATGATCAGCAGCTTTTCGATCAGCTCCTTCAAGTAAATGGCTTGTCCATTGATTTGTTCAGCGACAAAGAAATTTTCTTCTTCGTCTGTCTTTACCCGAATCAGATAATCGGAATAGCCCTGAATCGTTGTTAGCGGTGTCCGTAATTCATGAGCGATGTTTTCGATCGGCTGATAGATTTTTTTCATCATCTGATACAAAAGCAGCGCCACGATGATATTGCATAGACTGAATAAGGCGATTCCTTGAAGAATTCGCTGATAGTGGTGTTCATAGACTGGATGGATATTTTTTGCGTAGAGCAAGGAGATCGTCTTTCCTTGATAATTCTTGAAGGAATCCTCTAAGGTCAAAAATTCCTTGTCGTTTCTTTTGTGGATTGGCTGACTCAGACCCTGCTCACCTCGGATTTTTTCATCGATTGTATCCACCAGAACCTGCCCGTCTTCCTTTACCTCTAAAAAAATATCGTTCGCTGCGTACTGATGGCAATGCTCAATAATATCACGAGGCTCCGCCTTCAATCGATACCATTTTTCCAATGTGTTGATAAGGGTGTCTCGTTCGATTCTTGACAGGTCCGCCATGTGGTGAAGCTCATTTTTGAAATTTCCGCTAATAAAAAGCATTAAGCTGATGGCAAAAATGAGCGCGAACAGACCATGAGCCACAAAAAAATATTTTCGCCATAGCTGCATCAGTCCATCTCCAATCGATAACCGTATTTAAACACTGTCTTGATGGATTTCTTTAAGCCTAATTTACTGCGCAGTCGTTGAATATGGACATCGACTGTGCGAATGTCTCCTAAATAATCCATCCCCCATGCGATATCGAGAAGCTGTTCGCGGGATAAGGCGATGTTCTTATTCACGAGTAAAGCCTCCAGAAGCAAAAATTCCTGCGTTGTTAAGGTAAGTTCCGTTTCGCCCTGATAAACTCTTTTTTCATCCAAATGGATGCGGACGTGCTCCTCCAGTTCAATCCAGCTGTCTCGCGGATAATATCGCCGTAGGACCACCTCGATTCGTGCCAACAGCTCCGCCATCGCAAAGGGCTTAATAATATAGTCCTCCGCCCCTAGCTGCAGACCTTTGACACGATCCGTGATCTCGTCTCTGGCAGTCAGGTAAATCGTCGGCAGCTTAGGCAGGCGTTGGATCAAGGAAAAGCCGTCACTATCAGGCAAGCCCACATCCAGCAACAGGAGCTGCAGCTGCTCTTTTTTGATTCCTTTGACTGCTTCCTCGCCAGTGAAAAACTGGTAGCAGCGATGCCCTGATTTTTCCAGTGTCCGCTTGACCAATTCGCTGATACTGCGGTCATCCTCGATAATCCCAATGCTTGCCATAAGACTGCTCCTTCCTTAGTTTTTAGGGTGGTCGGAAGTTTGATAGGCACGTTCGTGAATCAAAAGTAATGTCTCTTCACTCAAATCCTTGATTTTCGCCGTGGAAGCATCGATGCCAGCTGCTCCACAGACTTCCTCGATGACCTCCTTCGCTCCGTGAAAGGCATAGATATCGCCGATTTCTTCCTCTAAGCTCATTTTCGTGTCATCCTTTTTTGCGCTAGTCAACACCGCATGATCGCCGTTTGTGATCAGAGAATAGACGACCATCTCATAATCAATCATTTCTTCGGTCAATTCCGCATTTGTCACCGTGTTATAGTCTAAATCAAATTTCTCACAGACCTTTTTGATCACTTCTTGAGACAGAGTTGGATGATTTTTGTATAGCTCATCTTCCTTGCGAATCGTGACTTCGATCGGTTCACTTTCCTGCTTCTCCAAACTGGCTTCTGTTCTTCCCTGTGAGAAAAAAATCCCGACAATCATGACGCAAATCAACCCCAATGTGACCAGCAGCGTAATTCCCCATAGCTTCTTTTCCTTAAAAAAATTCATCTTCCTCATCCTCTCTTTTTTGTTGAACGATTCGTCCTTATCTATTCTTTAGTATAAAGAGGAGTTGTTGCAGAGTTGTTACCGAGGAGATTTTTTTGGTGACCATCATTAAAACGAATATTTTACTAGTATCATACTAATTCAAAGAGAAGGTGGGAGAAAATCAATCGTAGAACTAGTTTAAAGGCTAATAAAAAAACATTTATTAAATACTCTATCTATTTTGAGTGGAATAGATTTGAATAAAACGCCTCACTCATGATTGTACCACTACGCTATCGCCATAACGATCGAAAAGTGTCTAAAAGTTTGATATATTCTTTCAAAGCATTGCCTACCTCCATTTCCATGCACAACGAAGCGCAATCATCCCATTGGGGAGATTGCGCTTCGTTAAAATAATAGAATCCTCAAGTATAGTCGTATTTACAGATTCTTTTGATCTCTGGCCAGAGCCAAGCAGCCGATTATTCCGGCATTATCAGCTAACTTTGGAGTAACAATATAATCACTGACAGCCGGGGTGTCCACATAACCATTGATAAGTCGGACAAATTCCGCTTGCACCTTCTTTTTTAAATGCTCCTGCTTCATCACGCCACCACCAAAAATAATGACATCTGGTGAAAGAATCAGTGTTGTGTTATAGGCGCATTGCGCAATATAAGAGGCCTCAATAGCCCAAAAAGCATCCTCTTCCAACAATTCCTGCCCTTTGACTCCCATTCGTTTTTCAATGGCCGGTCCTGCTGCCAGCCCTTCCAGACAATCATGATGAAAGGGACAATTCCCAGCGAACAGGTCCTTCGGGTGTCGCTTAATCAGCATGTGGCCCATTTCTGGATGGCTGAAGCCTTCGATGAACCTTCCGTTTTGAATCGCTCCACCTCCGATTCCTGTTCCCACGGTGTAATAAACCACGCTGGATAGTCCCTTGCCATGCCCCAACACATATTCTCCATAACAGGCAGCATTTACATCTGTCGTCCAGGAAATCGATACATCAAAGGTCCGTTTCAATGTACCCACAAAATCAAAATTCTGCCAAGCCAATTTTGGCGTAGACGTGATAAATCCGTAAGTCGCGGAAGTTCGCTGAAGATCAATCGGCCCAAAAGACCCAACCCCAATACTAACTAATTCATCACGGTATTCTTCAAAGAAGTCAATCACTCGTTGCATCGTTTCCTCAGGAGTTGTCGTTGGAAAACTCACCCGTTCAATAATCGTCAACGCCTCATCACCAATCGCACAAACGAATTTGGTCCCGCCTGCTTCAATTGCACCATAGAGCATACCTTTTCCTCCAATCCATGTCCTCTATGCATTTTCCTTACTATCGAGGCATACGATCGCGCTTGCTAAATTTCCGCTTTTCATCCCCCATAGCATCCGTAGAGTACCAATAAGCGACACTAGCTACATCATCTTGACGCTCAAAAAGCTCGACATCATCATTCCCGATTTGTTGCAGACTAACGGTCAAATCCTGAGTAAAGCAGATTGGATCTTGAAGATGCCAACGATAAAGACCGTGTCGCGGCAAAGCATCATCACCAAAAGCATGCACAGCATTCAACTTTCCAGTCTCAAAACGATCCCTTGTGGCATCTCGATTCGATTGAAATGGATATCCCAAAAATGGTGTGCAATAGTTTTTTGCATGTGGTCGACCAAATTCATCGTATTCATGAAAGGCCCATGCCCCTCCAAAATAGTCTTCAGAGCCTGTAGAGGTGACTGTAGGGTAGTCCGTGTCACCATCGATGTAGAACTTAAACTCTCCTTCACCCCACCAGTACCGTTCCAAACAGGTTAGCGCGAGATATGTTCCAACATAATAGCCCTGACCTTTTAATCCATCGATCAATTGATAATCCTCTTGGAGCGTGGTGATTCTTTCTCGACGCCAATGGGCATGGAAGTACATACTATTCTCTGCAAGCTCATCCACTAAAGCGTAATTAATCGTATAGAAAAAGGACGTCATATCTTTTGGATGCAAATTCTCAATCGTAATTTTTGCCGAATTTTGAAAGGGCATCTCAAAATACGAGTTAAATCCTCCGGTAGGATTCACTACAATTGGTAATGAGTTAACATCGCAGCGTTCACCAAATCCATTACAGAAAAAATCACCTAACGGACTTTCGACTGCTGGACGTTCTGAATTGTCCCAGTAAATTCTAAGAATCAGGTCACGCAAGACAAAGCTGCCGAATTCCGTGCGGTCTCGGATCGTCATCCACATATGGCGAATCATTCCCGGACCGGTTATTTCAGCGATCACTGTTTCTTCCCCTGAAGGTAGCGGAATCGCGCCTCTTCCTTTTCTGCTAGGCCCTAAAGAGCTAGGAAGCATGGCTGCTTTCCCTTTTTCACCAGTTGGATTTTCTGGTGTGATCGCTCGACTTTGGATTTTTTTAAACTGTGTAATATCCTTTAATAGACTCATTTGATTTCCCTCTCAATTCTGATTTTTTCCTCTTTTCCAAGAACGACAACTTCGTCATTTTTCCTAATTGTTAACAATTCTTCGGATAAATTCGTAATATTTAGATACGTCTTCGTATATTCAATCGACAGAAAGGCCTTGCCAAAATGCAGCTTCGACCATGTAAACTCAAGATTTGGGAGTGGCTTAACCTGTAATACACCTTGGATGAAGGTTAAGCCGAAATATTGACTGAGCATCATACTGACAAAAATTCCCGCTGCCCAGCCACACTTCCCACAGCCAAAATCTCTCACAACATCGCCCCTTGATGCATCCAATCGATAGGGCCACCACCACCATGAGCCATCCAAATCCGCCAAGCAGAACAGTTCTTGCAGGCGCTTTGAGAAGCCTTCTTCATTGTCCAACTCACTCATTAAAACGGTAATAAATCCGGGAAATGTCGCCCCAGATTCTAACCCCCAGGTAATTCCTTTGATTTCTTCACTATAGGTGGGGTTCGCACTACTTGCGGCAAAAGCCAACGTATGTTGATACAATGGCTCATCCTTTGCTAAAAATTGATAAAAGGGAATCAAGGTTGTATCTGATTCCTCTCCATCATGCATTAGTAAATCTATTTTTCCATCCTTGATCACATCGCTCAAAAAGATGAGCCCCTGCTCTAAAATCGGTTTTTGATAATGGCTGACGGCGTATTTCGTCCGTTCTTCCTCTCCGATTCCTTCTAAAAACTGGGGACCAAAAGGACCTTCTGTCGTCATTTGTTTACAAATCGCGTCCTTGATCTCTTTGGCGGCATCTTTATATCTTTTACTTTCTACCGAATAGCCTTGCACGGCCAATATTTCCGCCAAACCATCACAGGCTTTCCAAAGACAAAGATTGCTGCCTGTATGGTATTTGCCTAATGCAAAGGCGTCAGAAATCCAAGTAGATTCAAAAAGCATCGGCTCGTTTGGCTGCTGTTGAGCCAACACTTCATCCACGATGGTTATCGCATTGTCTAAAACCTCCGGATAGCCATCAAAGAAGTCTAAATCCGAAGTATGCTCATAATAAAGAACTGCTAAGATGGTACTCGCTAAAGAATTACTCAAGGAATGATTGATGCCTCCGGGAAATTTTGAACCAGGAAATTTTATTCCGTATTGATCAAACCACAGGATCGTTTTCTGGCATAATTCCTTATCGAAGAAAAGAAAAGGCAGTGAGGAATAATACATATCTTTGTTCCAAATACGGTTTGTTGCTGGGTAACTCCCCCAGTTATTTCCAACAATCTGATTGTCAGGATTCATCCCAAAGCTTGAAAAGCTTTGGTAGATCGCTCGGTTATACAGGTGTTTGATTTTTTCATCTGGCAGCTCTAAATCGCCAAATAATTCATCAAAATAATTTAACGTATCCAGCAACCAAATCTCAGTATCTGATTGTTGAAAGAGAGGCACCTCTTTAAACGCATTAGGATCGACAAAGGCGACTGAAAATGTGGCAGTTTCACCAAAATTGACGATCTGCTCGCTCCCTTTCTGATGGATCAGAAGGTTCTGCTTGTCAGAGTACTTATTTTGATACAAAGGCATACGATTCACTGCTGCTTGAAGCGGCCTTTGCGTCTCACTAACGATAGCTACCTGTTGAACCAGCATGCTTAACCGTTTGCCCTCGATTATTGGAGCAAAGGGAATAACTATTACTTTAAATGTTGGATAGTGGTGGATAAAGCGCGGCAGGCTGTCGTGGATGATGTCGACCTCTACTCGATGATCCGTCTGTGAGAGATCATAATCCATCCCCGCCACCTTGACAGTGAGAGCAAGATTGTTGCTTTGAGTCATCTGTTTATTTACCCATACACCTGGTTTTTCTTCGGTCAGATGGTTATTTTGATAGAAAGTTACACTCTGTACAGTGCCGTGAACATCCATATTTGCTAATACTTTTTGATTGCTGACGTCAAAGGTTAAGCCCTTTGTATCACTCACATTTTTGTAATAGCTATACGGATTTGTTGTGCTTGAAACTTCTCCAAAGGTTTCAATGTTGAAGACTGGATGCTTTTTAGAATGAATGATTGATTTGATAGTCATTTTTCCTCCTTGCTAAAAAAGCTGCAGCTACTAGCTGCAGCCTTTCATTAGGCGATTCCCAACAATGACAATACGATACCTAAGACGACCATGCCAAAGATGATCTTGATAACGCCGACTTTCTTGTCTAAGAGTTTGAAGCAACCAAGCGTAACTAGTAACGGTACGATGCCTTTGAAAATACTGTCTAAGATTTCTTGGACGTTCATCAGCTCTTCGCCCTTCATTGAGAAGCTCAAAACTGTATTGAACTTAACCATACTAATCGTCATGGCACCAACCATGATCAGCCCCAAAATACTAGCCGCTTTTGTCAAGATTTCGATTAGCCCATTCGCATACAATTTCTCAATGTATTTTGACCCTAATGAATAGCCTAAAACACCGCCATAATATCGCATCAAGAAATTCGGTACATTGAACATCACTAAGAAAATAATCGGTGCTAAAACATTTCCAGCATTAGCCAAGTTGATCGCCAATCCCGCGGTAACCACTCGCCATACGCCCCAAAATAGGGAGTCACCGATCCCGGCTAGCGGTCCCATCAAACTTGTTTTGATCGCATTGATACTTTCGACATCAAAACCAGCCTTTTCTGAATTTTCTTTCTCCATTGAAGCCGCTATTCCCATGATAAAAGAAGCACATGGAATCGTGGTAGAAAAATACTGGGAGTGACGTTCTAGCGCAGCGGTCCGATCTTCTTCTGTCTGATAAAAGTGATTGATGAAAGGCATCATCGAATATGCGAAGCCGCCACCACCCATTGTCACAGGATTCACTGAAGCGTACATCGTCATTGAGCGCCAAAACATTTTTCGTACTAACTTTTTCTCATCTTTTGAAATTCCATCTGTTAATTTCATTGAAAGAAGTCCTCCTCTTCTTGATCAATCGTTGCATTCGTCACCGCTTCTCCTTGTGGTGCTGCACTCACATGCATATTTTTCAATTGCAGGTCGCGTTGTGCAATAACGATCGCGATAATTGTTCCCAAAGCCGCTAGGGCAATTAATGGCAGTTCGAAGTAAGCCATAACTACTGCGCCAAAGAAGAACCAAACAGCGATGTTTTTACTCCACAGCATCCGCAAGAGCATGGCCATCCCGACCGCTGGTAATAGATTTCCTGCGACAGTCAACCCATTCATAATTACTTCTGGAATATTATCAAGGACACTCTTCACGACATCTGCGCCAAATAAAACTGCAAAGAATGGAATAAGAGCATACAGTGCATAGTGAACAAACCACATAAAGAAGTGCAGATTGATGATTCCTTTTTGATCTCCAGCTTTTGCGAATTTAAAGAATCTTGCTGCCATTGGTCCGCAAACAAAAGAGAAAATCATGTTCATCAGCTGTAGGCCTAGAACTGCCAATGGAAAGACGATCGGGATGACCGCATCAACATTTCCACCCATTTTAATTGCAAAGGCAGTTGCCAACCCAGCGGCCAAAGAAGGTTCCGCTGTACTGGAAATCCCAATATTCACAACACCCATAAAAATTGCTTCTAACGATGCGCCGACAACTAACCCCGTTTGCAAATCCCCCATCAACGCCCCAGCCAGTGGAGCAACAACAATCGGACGACTTAACATAGCCATTCCGAACATTTCATGTCCAGCGACTCCGACAAAAACCGCCAAAGCAACTACAAATGCATCATACATATTTTTATCTCCCTTCTTTTTTTAAAAATCACTCAAAATAGATTTAGCTGAACGTTTTTCCATTGCCGGTGTTGGTTGAAAGACCGTCTCTGGATACAATGCAACTAGCTCTTTTAAGTCTTGAATTTCTGACGTCGTTAACATCACCTCTTTCGACAAGGTTTTCTTATCTGCTGATGGCGGTGTCATTTTCCCAGCATTCCCCACATTCATTAATTCGATTTCAGTAGGAAAGGCCTTTGCGACTTTTACAGCATCCTTCACATTTGGCACCAGAACCATCAAGCGCATGTCACCTGCACGCGGGTCCTTAAGTAACTTGATTGCATCATCGACTGTCTTAATAATGACTTTCACATTTGACGGTGCCGCCATTTTCAATGTCATTTTTTGAATATCATTCGTTGCCGCCTCATCACTGGCCACCACTAGACCGGTTAAATTCAGACTCTTCGTCCAGGTCATCGCTACTTGACCATGTATCAATCGCTCATCAACTCGTACTGCTTTTATCATTCTTTCTTCCTCCTAAAAAAAATCTTCTTCGTCATTTACTAGTACTTCTTCTTTCAGTATGTTTACCCTCATCTCATTTTGACATTTTTCCACCATCTGTCTGATGCTCTCCTGTGACAACTCCTCTGATGCCAATAAGATTTCCAATACAATGGGTAAATTGAATCCAGCGATCACTGTGGCAGATATCTTCTGCTCCAAAAACATCCTCGTCACCTTTTGATTCACACTTCCGCCAAACAAATCGCTAAAGACAAAAATCTGATCTTTTTCGTTTATGTTATCCACGAATTGTTGCAGCTCCTGATCAAAATCATTTTCATCTACGTATGCATTGATCACTGAGATCCCTTCTGTTGTTCCAGCTAACAGTTTAATGCTGCTAAGATAACCAGAAGCCAAGTGACCATGAGTTGCAATTAGTATTTTCTTCATGTAGTTCGTTCCTTTCTTTGCTTTCACTTTAACTAAAGCAATTCCCGTGCCAACTATTAAAAACGTTGATATATCAAGGGGTTATCCTAAATTAAAAAAGTGTCTAAATTGAAAAAATCAATTCAGACACTTTTTTTAGACAGTTTATTTTCGAATAAACGGACCCAGCAGCTCGTATAACAAAGAGAGCTCATACGCGTTTACTTTAAAATTGTATTTCATTTCCATTGGTTGAAAAATGCTTCTGGACACAGAATAGAACTCATCTTCTTCTGGATTCAGCTCATAGCTTGGCTCTTCTGATTTTTCCGTTCGTGCTAAAAATAGACGTTCCATCATTAAAGCGGTATGCATATATAGATTCAATTTCACACGGCCGTTCAAAGTAAAGTGATAGTAATTTTCATATTTGGAGATGACCGTCTCTACTTCACTCATGACAATGGTAGGATTCAAAAAATTCAATCGATCCGCGATCCCTTCCAACGAGAAGAATTTGACCAGCTCTTGGATCAAACGATTAAACTCCGAAGGCTTCATCTCAGGGGTCAAAATACTCTCTAAACTAGCTGCTCCGTCACCATCTAAGATATCGTAGACATTAATGTTCGGAATCGTAAAAGAACGCGGCAGATCAGAAGTAGTAATCACTAATTTCGTTTTATCGAAATACGACTCATCATTTTGATCGATTAATTCGCGTAATTCTCTGTAGTCTTTTGTAAACACTTCAATTGATTCATTCGATAGATGCTGGCGAAAAACATCTTTCAATTTGTCAGATATGCCCAAGCCTGACATACAGGAAATGATGATATTACTGCTTTGAGAAAATCCTTCAAAGTATTGTACATTAATTGAATACTTATCTGCCGCATCTTCAGCGATTTGCTTGAATGGCGCGTTCATCGTCATTTTTAGTCCAATGTCTAATGCGATGGACGTTGTCAGATTGTTTAACAGCAGGAGTTCACCTTTTAAATCATTTTTGATTTGAGTATAAATTTGGTTCAAGGAGCCCATATCTACGATTAACACTAGGCTGTCAGTGTTCACCTGCT
This sequence comes from Enterococcus sp. GPZ-007, assembly GCF_059374735.1. Classification (NCBI taxonomy): domain Bacteria; kingdom Bacillati; phylum Bacillota; class Bacilli; order Lactobacillales; family Enterococcaceae; genus Enterococcus; species Enterococcus sp. GPZ-007. The sequence continues at coordinate 28,162 of NZ_JCAFYN010000012.1, forward strand.
TCTTTACAAAATTTCTAGTCAACTCGACGATTTCTGAAACATTGCTCTCGACAGGCATGTCCAATGCCTCAAAGACATAATTATTGCATAGCTGGTTCACTACCGTCTGAATACTGCTGGCTGTGCTGTCACCATGGGCTAATAGCAGACCTTTTAATTCGATCGATTCATCCACATAATCAGATAGAATGGCGATTATCAGCAGTCTCAGGAAATTGCTCTCGCTTTCAGAAAGAGCTGGTAAACGATCTAAAAAGCGCTCGCATAAATACTCTGTGCGTGGCAGATTCACTGCCAGATTCCGATTTACTTTGACTAAATCTACTTCATAGGCTGGGAGAAAGACATATGCGCGACTGGTGATCTCAGCAGCAGGTCCACTGGTTGTTAAGCCATATTTCTTCTCCAAAATTGCTGACCAGTAGCGTCGATACATCTGTATCATAATTTTTTGACTCGTTGATAAATAGGAGTTCTTATCAATAAGACGTAACAAATGCTGAACCTCGTTTTTAATTTCTGCAAAATTCTCATTAAAATCCCCTGCTTCAGACAGCTCGACAATTCTTTTGAGAATAGAGTCATAGCCAATCACGTTCTGTGAAGGTACTTCGATCTTTTGATTCTTAGAAATGAATAAATCTTCTACAGGCAGCGTCTCTAAATCAGAAGTAGTGATATCAAATTGACTTAATAGTTCATTTTTTCGAATGACTAGTGGTTCCTTGTCAGATTTACTATAAATATCCGCACAACTAATCTTGATACAGTTTTTCAACCGACCAATATTCCCGCTAATCGGACAAGAGATCAATAATGAAAGAGCCTCTTTTGAAACAAGAATGTCCTTTTGCAAAATATTCGCTTCATTTTGAAAGAATAGACGAACTAATTCTAACCGTTCACGCATTGGACGTTCTTCAAAGGTTGGCAATGTGACACTGATTTGGATTCGTCGATCAAATGTGTCTAACAGATAATCTTCGCTTTTTTCAGTTGTCGCGAAAATAAAGCGAACATTTGAAGAAGACCAATTGACATTTTCACCGACTCGACGATATTTCCCAGTATCGATAAACAGGAAGAGTTTTTCCTGATTCTCTTTTGAAAGTCGATGAACCTCATCTAAAAAAAGATAGCCGTTATTGGCAGTTGCCAACAGACCGTCCGTATCACTTTCAGCTCCGGTAAAGGCGCCTTTTTTATAGCCAAACAAGGTTGAGGAAAGTAACTCGGGATTATCTGCATAATCCGCACAGTTCAAAATCGAAAAAGGAGCCTCTGCGCCAATGATCTCTTCTTGTTGCGCATATTCGAAGATTTTCGAAGCCAAGAAGCTCTTCCCCACACCAGTAGCGCCATTAATCAAAATACTCAATCCATTTGGCGGATACTTAACCGCCGATATACATTTTTGAATCACTTCTCTTAAACTGCCATCATAACCAACGACTGAACGAAAGCCCTCGTTGATTTTGTCTTCAACCCCAATAGCAAACTCGTCTAAGGGTTTCCATAGAACTGGTTTTCCAGGTATTTTTTCGACCTTCTTGTCCTCGATTAATCTAGTCAAATAATGACTGACATTCTGACGAGACAGATTCAAATTCTTAGAAATCAGCTCTGCAGTTACGGAAGATCTATCTGCTGTTAATCTCACAAGTGCGTCAAAAACCCGATCTTTTGCACTCTTTTTCATCTTCCACCTCCGATAAATGTGTCTAATCTTATCATAAGCTATCATAAACGATGTGTCTATTCCACATTGATCTTTTAGACGATTCTATGATTGGGTTGAGCATAATAATGAATCAGGTCTTGAAGAAGCTTCTTTTAAATCACAAAACTCGCATTTTGATGGCATCGATCTTTTATCATTTCTTCCTTTATAATTGTTAATTTATCACTGACTAAGAAGGTGGTTGTCTTCATGTATGATAAGGCAGACTAGTTGACGCGAAAACCCGCACAAATTATCATTTGACTGTTCAATGAAAGCGGTTTCCTTACAGGAAAGAAGGCTTTAAAATGAAATTTGTCATCTTTGGATTGGAAATCATCGCCATCATTCTCTGGCTGCTGTTTGGACAAAAATCGCTCCTATCTGCAATCATTGGTGTGGTGGTCATCATTCTAATTTCTCAGCTGCTCCATCATTTGTTTCATGCTAGATAGCACAAAAACAGCGGACAAAACCCTAAATTAGAGTTATCCGCTGTTTCTATTTTCATCGTATCGAGAAACTGTTCTGATACCAACTAGTCTTGTTCTGCCGTTAGTTGCTCAACAACTTTCACATCTAATCCCGTGACTTCCGAAATTTTAGTTATGCTTAGGTCTGTTTTTAACAGGTTTATAGCCAGTTTTCGCTTTTCTTCTTCGCGACCTTGTGCTATTCCTCTTTGGATTCCTTTTTTGATGCCTTCCTTTATCCCTTTTTCCTCCGCCTCTTCTATCGCAGTTGCGAACACCGCATCATGGATAGCTTTTGATTTATCAATTTTCATGATCATTTCCTTTTCCTCACTTTCCAATGTTAAGAAGTCGGTCTTTTTTTTCGCCTCTTTGATATAGTCAGGTGCAGCATCTATCACTTCACCGGTCTTCAGGAAATATTGCCAGTGATAAGCAGCACTTTTTTGGTCGATCGTCTCATTTTTCAGACTTAAAAAACAAAGAATCAATAGCTCTTTTCCTTCTTTATTCAAAAAGGGACGGAATGTTTCCTTACTTATTAGGCGAAACTGCTGCAGTGCGGGCTCTTTTCGGTCAAATAGATGAAAATCCACGATATTGATTCCATACGCTGGTCGCAGGCTGGAAAAATTATTATTTTTCTCTGCTTCTTTTGTTTCTAGATTTCCAAAAGGAGCACGAAAGGCTTCAGCCAGATAAAAAATGGCGCGTTCGTGGAAATAGGCATGGGACTGAATCTGGCATTCAATCGTGGTGTGACTGCTATCTTCGGCAATCGCCAAGATATCAACCTCGGTCCGAAAGATAGCTGTTTCATCATACGATTGCTTGTAGCTGTCAATGTGATAGGTTTCTTTAGGTCTCAGTATCTTAAAATCGATCCCCAGCAGATCTCTGACAAAGGCTTTCAGAATATTCGGGGAGTCTTCGGAGGTCAGCATCTTCTTAAATAATAAATCATTTGTCGGCAAATATTTTTGCATCGTTCCACAACCTTCCAGACACCATTTATTCCCAGTCCGAAAGGCATTTCTCGTCTACATTATAGCACGGGATCAAAGAATCAAAAAAGTGGTTGTCTCCCCATCTAGTTTCACAGATAATGACAATAGGAGTTTTATAGTTAGGAATGAAAAAGGAGGGATTCTATGTTTCATGTCGTATTGATTCTATTTCCACTGATTCTATGTGGTATCGTTCTTCCGATTCTTTTATTTGGCTTATCTTCTGTTCTCATTAGTATTTTTGGCGGGACAGCCGCGGCGATTTGGATCAAAAATAAGAAAGCTCGATCGTTGCTATTTATCGGCTTCACGATCCTTTCCCTCATTGGCGTCTTATGTTTATCCCCATTGATCGTTGTCTATACGCCGTTACCTGCGAGCTACTTTCCCTTCTTTTGCAAAGCCTTAATTGCTTTGATGGGAGTCTTTTCTGTTCTAGGAATTGTGTTTACCCGCTCGATTCAAAATACAGTGGTCAAAAGAGTGATTATCGCACTTTTCGGCATTGTCGTTTTTCTTGTCGGGTTTTTCTTTTTAGTGCAACTCTTCTAACGCAAAAAAAGTTTTGAGAATGCCTCATGCATCTCCCATAACTTTTTTTCTATCATTCATTAGCCAAAATCATACAGATCATGATACTTCTGATAATTGATCATTCCCAGTGTCGTGGTGAAGAGCCGGGATTTGGCTTCTAGTTCGACACGGATTTTTTCTGATTCTTTGCCTGTATGCTTCTTTGGTTCATTTTCTTTCCTTCTTGGGTCAAATAACTCCTTCATGATGGATTCCTCCTTCATCATCTTTTCCTGGGAGGCGGACAACGAATGCATCAGTGCTGTGAAAACACTGGAACTTCTGCTAGTGGCAAAACCTTCATCATCCAAAGAAACTCGATGTCCTCCTTTTTGTAGGAGAACGAGATCCGATGATAGTCACGTTTCAGATAAAATACTTGCGCAGTTTTGCGCCCAGTCAAGACGATTCGAGAATGCCCTTGTTCCTGAGCGTAATCCTCACAATTCTTCAACAGCTCATTTCCAATATTTTGGCCTTGGTAGCTTGGATGAACCGCCACTTGACGCACCCGTGCAAAACCAAAGGGATACAATTGGACAGCCGCTGTTCCTATGACTTCATCCCCTTCGAGGGCGACAAAGATCGTCAAATTCTTTTCCTTGCTCAAATCGGTTTTTCCGCCTAAGACTTGCTTGCGCAATTTTAAAGCGCCTGTATGTTCTTTACTAAATAATTCAGCCATTTCAATTCTCATGATAAACGACCTCCTTTATCACTTATCTCTTTACTTTCTTACCAGTTTTCCCAATCACTCTCATGAGGATGAGAATCATGCGGTCCTTTTTTTCCTGGACCTTCTTTCGGTCCTCTCGGATGCTCCGGACCAAACGGGCCAGGTCCAAAGCCTTCTCTGCCGAACTGATTACGCATCTGCTCTTTCCATGCCCGCTTCATTTGACGGCGTTCTGCTTGTGACATACGGCCGAGTTCCTTCATATGCGGTTCAAATTGTTTTCTCATCATTTTCAATGCTTCGATCGCTTCAAATGGATCATTTGGAAACTCTGGTCGACCGCCAAAGTCTTCGCTCCAGCCATCGATCACCTTATTCAGTAATTGATCCAGCGTGTGCAGCTCCTCATCGGTTAACCCGGCAAAGAACTCCTCCGAACGCTCCTGCGGCTTATTCAAGTCAGCCTTTTCCCGACCGATCTCAGTAATATAGATCCGTTTGATCCGCTTATCCTGTTCATCTTCGCGGCGTTCAATCTCGCCGCGGCTTTCCAGCTTGTTCAAAATCTCAGTGACTGAGCTGGGACGCATATCCAAAATCTCGGCTAGAACCCCAGAGGTCACACCGTCTTCTTCTGCTAAAATATCTAAAACCAACTGTTGCGTTGGCGCGCTTTTCTGACATTTACCGATATCCATCAAACGACGACTGGCACTTCCTACATACAACAGACGCTTCAATAATTCTTTTGTATACTCGCTCATCGTCAATCTCTCCTTTTGTTTCGGTACCTATATTTTAGGTACCTAACTTTTATCTGAACTTAGTATACTTCGGTACCTAAACATTGTCAATGAATTAAATAAAAAAATTTTTCTATCTTTTGACGAATATTGGGTGAAAACCGAAAAAAGCCTTTAACAACAAGTGTTAATGGCCGAAAGAATTTTAAAAAAATAATTCTAAACATTTTAGCAGGCTGTATCTAACGTATCCGCTTCTGAAGCTTATAGAAAAACAGAATCATCCCGTACAAACGCCTGCCCATAGGTCTCAACAAAGGAATCCTTAGCAATAAATTTAACCTAGCTAAAATAAGTTGAACGAGGCGCACTCATCAGTATCGCCGGCTTGATCGGACTTCTGCTGCAGGAAAATTCCAGATTTTGAGACAGACATTATGTCGAAGCAAGCGAATAGAAAAAAACTGCTGAAATCTTTTGCTTCAGCAGTTTACTTAAGGTGTTTTTTCCAAAGGACATTTTAAAGAACTAAATATAATCCGAAATATAGGGCGGCTCATGATACAGGATATCCTCTAATTGATTGATGGCTTCAGCGCTGCCATCTATCCTTTCTAGCCGATACAATTGGACAGCTGTTTTGTATCCTAACAATAAAGCACTTAGTGAATTTATTGTCATCGCCACCTGATATTCTGCCGGCTCCTCTGTCAGGTAACACCTACCGTTTTGAAAGGCTACCTGAAAGGTTTGATTGTTCCATCCTAAAAGCTCATCACGAATAGCAAAAGCGATAGTGATTTTCTTTTCCTTTTGCTTACAGGAATAACACTTGAGGAAGGCGGGAATATCGATGATTCGCCCCATTATATACGGACGAATCGTTTCTTTGATAGCGCTATCATCTAAATCAAAGGCGATTGACTCATTGGAATACGTATGGCCACGGACTTCGTCAATCATGGAGTCATGGGCATGGATGTATTCCCACAATCCTGCTTGGGCTTCCCGATTCAGATAAATCATTTCTTTAATATACATGATATCCTCTTTCAATAGATAAACCAAATAGCCTAAGGGTTGATTTTCTGTATTATAGTAGATCGCAACCTGGGTACTATCCTCCGTCCAGCGCCAGTATTCATCCCATGCCAACGAATTACGATACAAACACCCATGCGTCTGCTTGGCAAATTTCGTATGCAGCTTTATAAAATCGGCGTTCTCCCAATCCACTCGCTGAACTTGCCCTTCTGCTGAACGATTGGTTGGAATTTGTCGATCCGAGAGGTGGAAAGAAATTTTACTGGAAACAATCTCCCACCCAAATTTACGGTAAAGAGGGATGGAATAAGGATATAAGAGGGCTAGTGTTTGACCTTTTTCCTTCATACGCAGCAAGCTTTTTTTCATTAAGCGGGACATAATTCCTTCTCCTGTGTATTCAGGATAGGTTGAAACGCTAGTAATAAAGCCGATATCATAAGTTCTGTTTCGGATATTCATCTTCAATGGATAGACGGCAAATTGGGAAATCAGCTTGTCCCCGTCAAAGCCGCCTAAAATATCTGCTCGTTCAATAATCGGAAACTTTGACTGCTTGATCTCCTCAGATTCCCAGCCGTACTCCATCAGCTCTTGCTCGGTAACCTGAAAGGCGTACCGCAGCAGCTTATTATACTGATCGACGTCCTTCGTTGTTAAATCTCGGATAACGTATGGAAATTCTCTTTTGTTGGTTTGTGCCACTTTTGTCACGCTCCATTAAGTTAACGTCTTCATTTCAATTTTTTTTTGGCGAATGCCGTTCATTGTAAAAGCTAAACACCGTTTTTTCACAGCTAACAAAGGTTTCGGTATACTCTACAGTGTTGCCATAGCGGTCTTTACTAATTAGTTCAAAATAATAAACCGGCGTCCCTACGGCGATTTGCAGTTGCTTGGCGATGCGCTCCTCTGCTCCGATAATGATCAATTTCTGATCAAACTCCACTGGAAGATGATCCTTGCTTTTCATGTATTCATAAACAGAGGTATGTTCGAAATTATGTTCATCGATATCTTTGAAAAATTTAAAGGGAACGTAGCAATACTCTACGGCAAAAGGCTCTGAGTTCGCATAGCGAACACGTTGCAGCAAATAAACATCTTCATATTTGGCAAGGTCCAGCTTGCTGCCTAAAAAGTTAAAGGCCTTCAGTAAGCCCTTGACTAGAACTTTGTCTCTGCGGGTATCTGCTTTTTCTCGCAGCATTGCCCCTAAACCAAGCGCATCGTTGCCCCAGATAATTTTTTGCGTATTTTGGTGCCGCGCCCTTGAACACGATACAAATAGCCTTCTTCAACTAAGGCATCAATCGCCTTCTTGGCGGTCATCCGATTCACCTCGTAAATTTCCGCCAGCTTGCGCTCACTGGGAATCGCTTCCCCTTCAAGATATTCCTTGTCTTCAATTTTCTTTTGAATCGCCGCTTTGATTTGCTGATACAATGGCATGCGATAATCCATCTTCGCTAACTCCTCCTGTCCTTTCTCCTACGATCTCCATTCCACCAGTAAAAACTATGAAGCCTTATCAACAGTTAATATTGGTATACTCAAAACGATCCATTTTCATAAAGGAGATCGAATATTCGATGGATTCACCATCCCGACTAGAAACCAACCCATCTTCTCGAATCAGACTGGTTCCTTCCTCAATATCAAGTAAGGCGGCCACCTGACTGCTCGCTTTTTCAGTCGTTATCGTTTGGGTTGAATGATCTAAATCCACCAGATATTCCTGCTCTAAGATTTCGTAAAGAGGTTTTTTCTCGAGTTCCTTCTCTAACAAAGTCGGTGCATGCTCGACAGGAATATAGGAGATTTCCAAAGAGACATGCTCATTTTTCACCGTTCTTAAACGACAGATGAGAAAAACCTTGGTTCCTAAAGGTAGCTTAATCCGTTGGGATAACTCTTTGCCAACTTCCATCGTCTCACGCTCAATTAAGGTCAGCTTCATTTCCGTGCCTTCCGTCTGAATATTTTTAGAAGTAGAGCCCAGAATATAAACATTCTTTTTGATTCGTTTAGGAGCTACGAAATAGCCGCTACGATTTTTTGCGTAAATCCATCCTTCATTAAGTAGGATTTTCAACCCTTTGCGCACCGTTGCTCGCTGAACATCCAAAAGCGCTGCTAGCTCCCGCTCGCCGGGAAGCTTCTCGCCTTCCGAAATTGGTTGATGATCAATCATATATTTTATTTCATTGCTAATAATGACATCTAAGGTAAGTAAACGCATTTTTCTTCCCCCAGTTTCCCTTATTTTTACTTAAAAACGCTTGACTTGGGTTTCCGTAATTAATAGGTAAATGTAAGGTATCTTTTTTTATACTTAAACGTTTCCAGTTTGATGGAACACCTATTTTTAAATAGATTTTAAGCGTTGATTCATGAACTCTCTCAAATATATCATAATTTTTAAGCAAGTGGTATCAAGGGTTCAAGCGAGACTGTCCATACACCAATCCCATAAATAAGGTTCTGATTAGGTTAGGCGTTTAACCCAAAGTTCTTTCTTATAATAATAAGTAGAAAGACCGATCTTCAGCAAATAAATCCCTTCAGTCAGCACGAAGGTCCACAGTAAATCCAGCTGCAGTACACGAGCGCCTACAGTACTAATTAATAACGGGCCAAAGCAGGTGAATAAACCGTCCACCATTAAGACCCCTTTCGTGTCACCGCCGGCTCGTAAAATGTAATAGACTGTTTCTGCATAGCCTTGTGACCAGCTAATAACCGCCTTAATAATTAACAGACGAATCGTCATACTAGCTAATGGTCCAGTTAGTGAGAAGGCTGTTGGGACAAGCGGCGTAAGGGCTAATACAATCAGACTGCCAAACATGCAAATTGCTGTTCCAAGCTTGATCATTCTTTTTGACTCCCGTTTCGCTTGTTCTAGCTGATTCCCGCCGAGTGCTTGTCCTACAATCACTCCGGTAGCGGTTGCCGGTCCGGCAAACAAGGCGTATACCAGTGAGGAAATATTATCTACAATCGTCAGAGAGGGGATGTAGTACTCATTGACGTAACAATAATTCATAAAAACAACACTTAAGGATAAGGACCAAATAAGCTCATTGCCAATCAGCGGCAGCGTTTTTTGGATAATTCCTTTCATTTTAGTCAGCTCCAACCAAGAATACCTGACTGTCAGCTTGAGAGCACTTTGTTTTCGATTCAATAGCAACAGCAGAATCAGCATCTCAACAATTCGAGAGATTAAGGTTGCAGCAGCTGCTCCAGAAACGCCCCATTTAGGAAATCCCCAAGAACCATAAATCAGTAAATAATTAAGGAAAACATTGAGGACAAAGGAAATTCCTCCTGCTACCATCGGCGTTTTTGTGTCTCCCATTACTCGAAAAGCTACCCCGCACATCATTGCTAACGCAAACGGAATATAGGAGTAGCAAATAAGCGCGGTATACGCTAACCCGAAATCAATGATAGCTGGATTTTGGACGAAGACACTTATCGTGAGCTCCGGCCAAAGCAGCAGGAAAATCATAAAAACAGCAGAAGTGATCAGACACAAAGCTAAGCCAAAACGAAAAATACGATTGTATTCCTTTTTATTTCTTGCGCCGTAATACTGAGCGATAAATAAGCCGATTCCATTCGTCAATCCATAGATTAATAGGGTGAAAATAAAGAAAAACTTATTCGCTACACTAACACCACTAATCGCTAGTGCTCCAAGACTGGCAATCATGAAGGTATCACAAATTTGCAGCAGATTAGATAGAAGCTGCTGAATCACTGCAGGAATTGAAATAGCTAGAAATTTTCTAATAAAGCCTTTATCACCCACAAGACAACGCCCCTCTAGTTTTGATTTGTAAAAAAAAGTGGAAGACAAGTCTGAACTTGTACTCCCACCTTACTTGCTACTTAGGTTCGCCTTCAGCAATGGCAATGCCGGCACTGGCCCCAAGAGCATCGGCGCCGGCGTCAATGAAGGCTTTCGCTTCTTCATAATTGTGAATCCCACCGGCTGCCTTGATTCGAATGTCTGAAGCCAATAGCTGGCGCATCAGCTTCACATCCTCCAGCTTCGCCCCGCCAAAGCTACGACCTGTGGAAGTTTTTAAAAAGGCCGGCTTTGCACGATTGGCAATCTGACAAATTTCTGCTTTAGCTTCCTGATCTTTGTCTAGCTTACACATTTCAACGATGGCTTTATCACTGATGCCCTTTTTTCGACAAAAGTCCGCAATAGTTTTCATTTCATCTTCAATCGCTGAAAAGTCGCGGTTTTCAATGGCATGTTGATTTAATGTATAATCAATCTCGACAAAGCCCTTTTCTGCGTATCGGTAAAATTCTGCCATTTTTTCTTCTAGAGACAGATTTCCTTCAGGAAAGTCAATTGCTCCAGCAATAATGATGTCGGTGTCTTTGAGAAAGGCAACTGCCTCCTCGTAACGATCCAGATCAGTGAAAATGCAGCGGAAATGGTATTTTTTGGCTTTTTCTAGATACTGCTGAAAGGTATCTTTAGGGTCGTCAATATAATCAATGTATTTGTTAATCATTTTCTTCCCTCACAATCAAGCTAGGCCTTCATTACACCTAAAGCAGCCATGATAATACCAAACACCATCGTACCAATAACCAAGGTCGTTGCTGAGAATTTCTTGCCTAACATCCAATAATAGAACCAGGTAAAGCCGAGCGCGGTGATTCCCGGCAGGATGCCATTTAAGATTTCCTGCAAACTTGTAGCTGTTTCGCCTGAACCAATTTTTAAAGAAAATTCTGCCCAAAACATGTCACAAGTCATAGAACCAATAACCATGATCCCCAAGATTCCTGCGGCATACATCAGCTTATCCATCGTGCCATCGGCTTGAGCCTTGGCTAAATAATTAAACCCAAGATTATAGCCCAAACGCGCACCGTAAACCCTTACAAAAAAGGCTGGGATATTGTAAATCAAGAAGTAAAGAATTGGACCTAAAATATTCCCTTGAGTGGCCAGTGAAATCCCCACCCCAAGAGCAATAACCCGGATACATCCTAGAAATACAGAATCGCCAATCCCGGATAATGGGCCCATCAAAGCGGCTTTGACATTGGTTACGGCTTCTCCGTCCACCCCTTCAACGCCCGCGTTGATTTGCTCTTCCATGGACAAAACGATCCCGCCAACAAAAGGAGCAAGCTGCGGCGTAATATTAAAGAAGCCGACGTGCCGTTCCAGCGCTGACTTATAGCCATCTGGATTATTTTTATAAATCCGTTTCAATAAGGGTTCAATCATCAAACAAAATGCCAAATGCATTTGCCGTGGATAATTCCAAGAAAATTCCATTCCTAGCGCACCAGAGTTAAAACACATTCTCGACAAGTCCTTTTTGCTGATGGTTTCTTTAGAATTCTTCATCATCGATTACCTCCGTTTGAACACCTGCATCAACAGCTGTTTTATTTGCTTCCTCTTTATGAAGGAATGAGAATTTCTCAACCACGATAATCAAGCCTAATAACGCGACACCCAAAACAGGCAACTCAAGATAAGCAGTTAATAAAAATCCAAGAAAATAAAACGGCAGGATCTTTTTGTTTAAAATCATGCGCATCAGCATGGCAAACCCTAGAGTTGGCAGCATGCCTGCAGCAATGGCCATTCCATTCGTTATGACCTCTGGAATGCTGCCTAGAATTCCCTCGACGGCATCGGCACCTAACCAGTAAGCAAAAAATACTAAGAAAAATTTTTCAAAAACAGTGAAGGACCCCATCAACCAGTGAGTAAATCGAATCTTCCTCGCATCCCCAGCAGTCGCACCATCATCGGCAATTTTCAAGAAAACTGGGGTAACAGCGGCAATAATATTACTAATCGTTAATGCAATTAAAGCAATCGGCATCGCCAACGTTACCGCGGACTCATAGCCTCTACCACTTTTAATCGCAAAGGCAGTGGCCAAAATCCCACCGATCAAAACATCTGGCGGAATGTAGGCACCGACTGATATTGCACCCATAAATAATAATTCCAAACTCGCACCGATTGTTACGCCGGTTTGCAAATCGCCTAAAACCAACCCAACCAATGGACCAATCGTAATCGGACGGAAAGTATAAAGCGTCCCCATTTGATAATCAAATACTCCCCAAACCGCTACAAGCCCCAACAAAAACGCTTGTAAGACCATAATCATTCTCCTTCTTCATATTACTGTACTAATTTTTTTTACAAAAAATTAGAATGGATTTTCATGCCGTATATCATTCTACTAAACTGCTTCCTTCCATACTTTCTGGTATCGTTCTTTAGTTTTCTTTCCAGCTGGTCATACTGCTAAAAGTAGAACTGACATCCTTCTTCATTTTACTGAACTAATTTTTTTTGCAAAAAATTAGAATGGATTTTCATGCCGTATAACATCGTCTGTCTATATCACGTCTTTCACGAATATTTTCTTATCGTCAACCAATGGACGGATTTCTGCCTCAATTCCACGATCAATCAACTCTTTCAAAATAGCCTCTTCCTCTTTTGTGACAAAAATCTGACGGCTAATTTGTTTGGTTTCTTCCGTTTCCTTGGTGTTCCCTAGATTAATACTTTGGATCTCTTTACAGCCATCAATTAATTGCTTAGCTTCCTTGATGGTCTGAACAACAATAATCAGTTTGTATTTATCGGTAATGCCACTATTGATGGCATCAATTGAATCCTGCATATTTTTCATCACCAGCTTGACGCCCGTGGGTTTCCCCAGACGCAGCGTCGTTTTCCAAACGTCACTGGTGGCCACCATATCACTGGCAACTAATATACAGTCGGCGCCTACCCCATTTGTCCAGGAAAAAGCGACCTGGCCATGCAGTAGTCGATGGTCTACTCGAACTAATTTGATCATAGGAATTCCTCCATTAGAAATCTTCTTCCTCTTCTTTTTTCGTAAAAAGCTCATTACAAAACATTGGTGCGGTCTCTTGTTTATGAACGATTGTTTGAATCATTGTTCCAGTATCTTCCTCCAAAGATAGAAATAGCTGCATCAGTAATGGTAGGTTGATGCCTGTAATGAGATAAAAATTTTCCCGGTCCATGTGTTTCATCCACTCATTGTTGACACTGCCACCAAAAATATCCGTACAAACAATCAATTCCTCCTCTTCCGGAATTCGAGCTAATAGCTCATTAACAGGTCCCTCAATCTCATTACTCCCTACAAAAGCATTCAACAGATGAACATTGTCCTGCTCTCCTACGATGATTTTCAAGCTTTCGTAAATTCCCTTAGCGAAGGTTCCGTGGGTTGCAATCACAAAATTTCTTTTCATTTTTTTACCATTCTCCTATACATCGCCATTGACTGGGCATCAGCCTTTTGCGGATTTTTAAAATACTGACTATTCACAGTTTCAACCGAATAAAATCCCTGATAGTTGTTTTGATCGAACACCGCCAAATCTTCTGCCATCCTTCTTTCCCCATCGCCCCATGCCAAGTGGGTAATTTTCTCTTTCACATCCACAAAATGACTGTGAACAATGTCGTCAGAAAACAGATCAAAATAATGTTGAATGGTTTCTCCCGCAGCAGCCATTGCGCCAATATCCAGACAGATCTTTAAGCTAGGTCGATTAACATCATTTAAAAGGCGTTTTAAATCCGCAGCCGTATTGGCTATCAGTGATTCTTCTTGCTGCAAGGCTTCAATGGCTAAGAGCATATTTTGAGTTTCTGCATACTCACTTACCTGCTGCAGCATCTGCACACTGCGCTGGTAGGCAGCCGCTAGAGGTTCATTGTAAAAAGCCCATCCACTCGTCACCACGACTTGTCTAGCCTTCACAGCCACTGCAACGTCAATGGCCTTTTTAAAGTAGGCTAGTACCCGTTTTTGCATTGCTGGATCTTTGGCAGCCATATTATGGGGCTTGGGGTTGGTTTGCTCGGGACAAATGCCGATAATCTTCATTTCGTATTGATCTTCTAGGCGTAAAAGTTTGTCAGGATTTTCATACTGCTGATAATCCAAAAAGAAATGCTGAGGACCTGTCCAAAGCTCTACTTGCGAATACCCATTGTCCTTTGCACTTTTGAAAAAATCCTCCAGCTCATAAAAACGATAACAACAATTCATTGCGCATAGAGGGCTTTTCTCAGCCATTTGCCTCACTCCTTTAGCTTTTGAATCAACAGATAAGCCTCTAGCAAATCATTAACTAAATAATCACTTTCCGACTGGTCCAGATAGAAACGCTCATCCTTCAAAGCAATGACGGTCGCTCCAGCCTTCTTACCAGCTTCAATACCGTAGTGGGAGTCTTCCACGACAATCGTCTCTTCTGGCGTCACATTTAACCGCTCCATCGTTGAAAGATAAATCTCAGGATTCGGTTTACTGGCAGCAAAATCCATTCCTGTAACCAACAAATCAAAGTAGCCGTTCAACTGACAGTCTTCAACCATATCGGTAATCGCGGCCATCGGTGAAGAGGAGGCAATCGCTAGTTGAAAACGGTCTTTCCGAAGACGATTTAGTACATACTTTACATAAGGATTCGCAATATCTGAATAAAGAAAGGCTTTCTTAGGTTCGTTCTCTTCGTAAAACGCTTTCATTTCATTGGGAGTAATTTCTTCTTTCCACCAGGAGGCCATCATTTCCCACCCATGAGCGTTGCTGCTGCCTGCGAGTTTTCTGACTTCCTTTTCTTCTAAGGAGATTCCGAACTTCTGAAAAAATAGCATCGTATGATACATATAGATGGGTTCTGAATCAATCAGAACACCATCCATATCAAATATTACAGCTTTTTTCATAGGCCTAATAATCAAACTGACGATAGTAACGGCGATACTCCAAATTATGTTTCGTGTAAACCTCATAATGAGCGGCCAACCGTTCCGTTAATAACGACGTTACAATCCACGGCACAATTAATTCTCTAAACTCCGCATCCAATCCGTCGAAAGCAAATTCCATTGTATCTAGAACATAGTATTCCGCGTTGATCATCTTACAGAAGTTTTCAACCCGCGTATCTTGTTTTCTGAACTCGTCTTCACCTTTGATAATAAATACAGGTACTCCTGGCTCAACTAGTTCCAAGGTTCCATGAAAGAACTGTGAGCTAGTAACAGGACGCGTTCTTACCCATTGCATTTCCTCAAGAATACACATTGCGAATAATAGTGTCTCGCCCCATAAAGAACCAGAACCAGTAAAGACGGTATATTGTGCATTGTGAATGGCTTTAGCAATTTTATCTGCTCGCTCCTCAAAGCTCTTACGGATATCCAAAAGATTTTTGAAGGTTCCTTTTAATTGATCTGCAAATCTTTCATAGTTGTCAAACTCTCCACGACGATTCAACAACCCATAAATGAAAAATGCCTGCAGCATATAGGAGTATTCACATTGACCAGTTGTTACATCGGCTTCAATGACATGCTGAGCGATTTTTCCTAAAGGCCCATCCTTTTTCGTAAAGGCCACCACGCGAATGCCTTCTTCTACCATCCATTTAGTTGCTTCAATAATTTCTACCGTGTTTCCGCTGGCACTGGCAGTAATTACTAAAGAATCTTTATTGATCTCTTTTGGTCGCAGCGTATTGACATTCGCCGCATCAAAGCCGTAAATATCAACTGTAGATTTTTTCTTCACTAGATATTCAAACTGAGCGAATTCAAATTCGGTACCACCGATACCTAATAAAATAATATTGCTGTATCCTGCTTTCGCTACTTCATCCACAAGTGCCTCGACTTCACTTCTTAGTCCGTAAATCGTTTCTCCTTCAGCTAAATACTTGTCCTGATCAAATTTGATTAATTCAACTTTTTCTGTAATTTCAGCCATTTTTGCAAGTCTCCTTTTCCGCTTCCAAAATCTCAACCAACAATTTCGTGAAAGTGATTTACGTCTCATTCATAGTGTGCACCCTATGGTTCTTTGTGTAATCCACTTTTCAAATTTATAGTACCAGAATAAAACACATGTATCAAGCGCTTTCATTTTAAATAATTTGAACAATATTGGAAAATCGCTTTCTAGAAACTTTAATATAGGCTAAAAAAACAATTCTTTTTGTACAGGATACACATATAGTCCAGATTTTCAATTTGTAGTACCAGTAAATAAATATTTTCTGACCTATTCATATTATTGTCTTTCGAGATTTTCACCAATTGATGATGTCACAAACAGAAGTTGTGTTAGTTCACGGATGTGCACACAATTCCACCATTTTGTCAGAAAATCATTTTATTGATTGAAGACTTTTCTTTTTTTCACTCTTTCTTTTCTTATTTTTTCCAAAAACTCTGAAAAGTATACAGTTTACCGGACATTCGGTATACTATTTCTATGACCACTGTTTGCCCTGCTTTTTATTGATTCAATAACAGGACAAACGTTTTTTTAATAGTCTTACTAAATCGAATAAGGAGATTCGTTCTATGGAAAAAGAGAAACCCTCAAAAATCATTCAATTTTTTGGCGGGAAAACATCCTACTACATGATCGGGCTGATTATTTTAACTGCATTAGCCATCTATTTACTGAATACCGTTTCATTTATTTTCAGACCGGTCGTAGTCATTATCACCACGGTACTGCCGCCAATGATCTTTGCGCTGCTGCTGTATTACCTGCTGAATCCTGTGGTGAACTTCTTAAGCAAGAAGGGCGTACCGCGAACAATCAGCATCCTCCTCACCTATATGGTAATCCTTGGCCTGTTCTTTTTTGGCGGCGCTCGGCTGATTCCGGTGATCCAAAACCAGGCGCAAGACCTGATCAAGCAGTTTCCGAATTACATCGATGATTTTCAAAATGCGGTCAAAAACATCCTAGATTCAACGCCGTTTGCGGCTTCGTCTGACCAGGCGTTAGATTCATTAGACAAATTGACCAAAGAAGCGCTGACCTATCTGGGAAACAACTGGCAGGACGGGGCAAAGGGCTTAGGGACGATTTTTTCAGCGGTCTCAAGCACAGCCATCACCTTGTTCACTGGACCGATCATCTCGTTCTTTTTACTGCAAAGTCCGCATAAGCTCTACAATGCTGTGATCGAACTGATTCCACCGCGTTTTAGAAAGGACTGCCGATCACTGATTAAGATCGCCAATCAACAATTAGGCGCCTTCTTGAAGGGGCAAGTGATTGCTTCACTGCTGCTAGGATTGATTTATTGGGTCGTCTTCCTGCTGCTGGGTCTAGAATTTGCGACAGTGATCGCATTAGCCGCAGGGATTTTGAGTATCATCCCTTACATTGGTTCGTTTTTAGCCTTCTTGCCGGGGATGTTTATCGCTTTTCAGGACTCAAACCTGATGGTGGTAAAATTTGTGATCGCTTGGTTTGTCGTCCAGCTGCTGCATGGAGACCTCGTTGTTCCTCGGGTCATGGGAGACAAATTGAAGATTCATCCCATCACAATCCTAGTGGTTTTACTCGTTATGGGGGATCTTTTAGGCTTGGTCGGCGTGATCTTCGGTATTCCGATCTACTCCATGATCAAATTGTTCGTTGTCTTCACCTTCCGCAAGTTCAAACAGCGCTACAACAAGTATTTCGCTGATGAAGGCGCCTATCGCAACACGGGCTTTTCTGAGGATGATTATCTATAAAAAAATGAGTTGTCTCCACTTGGGAGGCAACTCATTTTTGATTTATCCTTTTATAAATAAATTGAAAAGAACATCAGCATCGCACCCAGCATCACGAACAGATGCCAAACGACGTGCATGTAGCGCCGGTTTTTCATGCTGTAAAAGACCGACCCGACTGTATAAGCAACGCCGCCGCCAACCAGCAGCAGCAGACCCTTCAGTCCAACACTGTGATACAGGCTTGGCAAAGCAATGACGACCGCCCAGCCCATCACATTATAAATAATCGTAGACAGCTTCGAGACTGACTTGACCTTGCTCAATGTCAGGCTCTTGTAGACGATCCCGATGATCGCCGCCAGCCAAATGACACTCAGCAATACGATCCCAATTGTTCCTTTGATATATAGTAAGCAATAGGGCGTATACGTCCCAGCGATCAGCAGATAGATCGAGCAATGATCAAAAACCTGAAAGATTTTTTTGGCTTTGGTAAAAATTAAACTGTGGTATAAGGTCGATGCTAAAAACAAAAGCAGCAGCGAGACCCCGTAAACAATAAAGGAAACATAGTGCAGCCCGCTATTGGCTTTCTTAAGCAAAAGAACGAATCCAACAATACTCAACAACACACCCACACCATGCGTCACCGCATTCAACACTTCATTCGTAATCAAGTACTTCCGGCTAAACTGTCTTTCCATAGATTTGTCACCTCTGATAAACTTATTAAAGATAATATATCATGGTTAACAAAATAATTCAATCTAGTTTTTAAAACTAGATGAAAAACTTTTAACCTAAAACAATCCCCTGTTTGATCAATTTATAGCCAAAAACCAGCTCTTCTTCGACAAAAATCTCTGCGTCCTTGGCTTCATTCAGTACCTTGATCAGCTGTTTTAGTGTTAAACGTTCCCTCTGCTGCTTTGTCAAAATTATTCTATCCGCTTCTACCTTAACGGCTAAATGATTCGTCTGCTTGTCCCCATCATTGACAAAAACATACATATAAGAAGACAATTTTTTCAGCTCTCCAGTCGCATCCACTTGTATTGCGGTCAATAGATCCTTGGCTTTCAACTACCTCACCTCCAGCTTTATTATAGCAAAAAGAAAACGATGAATCGGGCTGAAACACTCCCCGATTCATCGTTTTCCCTTAACTTCGATCTAAACTTTTGGCGATCGTATTGCCTAATGACTGGACGATCTGAACTAATACAATCAGCAGGATGATCGTCGTATACATCACTGCCGGCTCGTTGCGCAAAAAACCATACTGATAAGCAATACTGCCTAGCCCGCCGGCACCGACTAGACCCGCCATCGCTGTCGCACCGATCAAACCGATCATAGCGATCGTCAACCCGCGAATAATTCCGCCCCGTGCCTCTCTCAACAACACACTGCGAATAATATGAAAATGACTGATCCCCATTGCTTGATACGCCTCGATCACGCCGCCATCGACTTCTAAAAGTGACGTTTCCACCAAACGAGCTAAATAGGGTGCCGTATAAATGATCAGCGGCAGCAGGACCCCCTGCACGCCGATCGTCGTCCCCATAATTAATTTGGTTAATGGCAAAATCAAGAATAATAAAATGATAAATGGCAACGAACGCAGCACATTGATGACACTATTTAAGATTGAATAGAGGGGAAGATTACTATTCAAACCGCCTGGTCGAGCAATGACTAGCAGCACGCCCAACGGTATTCCGATAATAATCGACAAGCCTAAAGCTACACACACCATTACCAGTGTCTGCCCCAACCCTTCAAGCACGACAGTCCCCCATTGATTCCAAAATTCGCTCATTACACAACCCCCTCAACAATAATCCCTTGGCTTTGAATATAGTCCTTCGCCGCCTGAAAATCAGCATCTGTTCCGCCATCAAACTGGACTAATAGCTGTCCATGACGCTTTTCCTTCAAATACCCGATATTGCCGCTGAGAATATTCGGACTCAAAGGAAAATCCTTTGCGACCTTCGCCAAAATCGGCTCCGTCGCTTCCTCTCCGATAAATTGCAGCTGCACGAGGCGTCCGCTGCCCTTATACGCCGCTAAAACCTCTTCTGGGACGTTGTAACCGTCATTTGCGCCAATGAATCGCTTCGTCGTTTCCTCTTCAGGACGAGTAAACAGATCGATGACAGGTCCTACCTCTACGACCCTGCCATCCTCCATCACGGCCACCCGATCACAGATCCGCTGTACCACATCGATCTCATGAGTAATCAGAAAAATCGTGATTCCCAGCTCTTGATTGATCTTGGTCAATAAAGTCAAAATCGATTCCGTTGTTTCCGGGTCTAAGGCACTGGTAGCTTCATCCGACAATAAAATCTCCGGTTCATGAGCCAAAGCTCGGGCAATCGCTACCCGCTGCCGCTGCCCACCAGACAATTGCGCTGGATAATTGTCCTTACGATCCGTCAGACCCACCAAATCCAAATAGCGATCTACCCGTTCTGCGATGACCTCCTTTGGTACACCCTCCAGCTTCAGCGGTTTCGCGATATTTTCATAAACCGTCGCTGTCGACAGCAAGTTGTACCCTTGAAAAATCATCCCGATCTTACGTCTAGTTAACAATAATTCTTTTTTGTTGAGCTCGCCCAGATTTTGACCATTGATCAAAATCTGTCCTGTTGTCGGCGGCTCTAAATAGTTGATCATGCGAATCAAGGTCGATTTTCCAGCTCCAGAGTAGCCGACAACACCGAAAATCTCGCCCTTTTCGATCGTCAGACTAACCTCTTTCACCGCTTTGACACGCCGTTTCTTCTGTTGATAAACCTTCGAAACCTTTCTAAGCTCGATCATGTGAAGTCTCCCTTCTTTCTAAAATGCTGGTACAACCGAACCTTTGAATTTTTCTTCAATAAATTTTTTCGTTTCATCCGATTGGTAATATTTTTTGATCTCTTTCACGATCTTATCGTCCTTGTTTTCCGTCCGAACGGCAAACACATTGTAATTAGGGTTATCCTTTAATGGTTCATGATAGATCGCATCATCGTTGATTGTTAGGCCAGCTCCAAAGGCAAAGTTCGTATTGATTGCCGCGGCCGCCAATTCTCCCAACTGAGAAGGAATCTGTGACGCCTCTAGCTCAACAATCTCGATATCCTTAGGGTTCTCAGCAATATCATTTTTCGTTGCTTTGACTTCCACTCCATCCTTCAGTTTCAAAACACCCGCTTCTTCTAACAATTTCAGCGCCCGGTACTCGTTTGTTGGATCATTCGGCACACCAACCTTGTCACCCTTTTGAAGTTTACCTAAATCCGAAACTTTTTTAGAGTAAACCCCTAATGGGAAAGCCACTGTTTTAAAGGCTGATTCAATCTTGTAGTCCTTATCCTTCACCTGCTGCTCTAAAAAAGAGAGAGTTTGATAGCTGTTTCCATCCAAATCTCCATCACTTAATGCAGTATTAGGTGTGTTGTAGTCATCAAAGCTCTTGATGTTGATCTCCAGTCCATCTTTTTTCGCCTGTTTGGCAACCTCCTCCAAAATTTCCTGATGAGGCCCAGACGTGGCACCGATCGTTACCTTTTTCTCATCTAAGGGTTGCGCTTCGCCTTTTGTTCCGCAGCCAGCCAAGACTCCGCTCACCGCTAACGCCGCTATACTTAATAAAATTCCTTTACCTAATTTTTTCATCATCATTTCCTCCTAATTTGTCTTTATCCCTGTTTCAAAATTTCGTTTTTTACAATTTGCTAGCAAAGAAAAAAGCCCGCCCTCCTCCCACACTATGTGCAGGAAAAGGACGAGCTTACTCGCGATACCACCTTCATTTGCAACAGCCTCACAGCTATTGCCTCAACAAGTACAATCATACTTGAGCGTTGTTAACGAGCGCTGCCCCGTCACTGCCTACTTATCGGCAATGCCATTCAGAGACCATTTTCTAAATTCTTCCGCATATCCGCTCTCACCTACCCGGACTCTCTTTGATGCTTCGTCATTTATACTTTTCTCTTCATCACGTTTCTTTGTCTAACAAATTGTTAAATCGTATCTTACAGGTCAAAATAAAAACTGTCAACACTTTTTTATCATCAAAAACACAGTTGACTTTCATTTTTACAAAGCATAAACTAGTTGAAATCTCACCTATCAAATCAAGTATGTTTTCCTGAGAAAACTTGTTTCTCAATATAAAAAGGAGTTGAACCGAATGGACATCACTACTGAAGTACGCCCTGGCGCCAATCGCTACGCCAGCGGGGAGAATATTCTACAAAATTTACCTAGCTACTTAGCTGGCTTCAAAAAAATCGCCGTTATTACAGGTGAAAAATCATCCGAAGCCTTCAAAAAGTATTATCGCAAAGAGCTCCACTACCCCACTTATCAATACGATGGCAGCTCTAGCCACGAAAATGCTGTAGAATTGGCCAATAAAATCGGTCAAACCGAGCTGATTCTTGCCATCGGCGGCGGACGCGTCATCGACACTGCCAAGATGACTGCTGAAGAGCTGAATGCTGAATTGATGGTTATCCCGACACTGATCTCTAACTGTGCACCCTTCACCCCGATCGTGGCGGTTTATCATCCGAATCGGACCTTCAAAGCGATGGGCTTTATGAAACGGGCCCCCTTTTTAACCCTCGTTGATTCGACATTTCTACTGCAAACACCAAGAGATTACTTCGTTGCTGGAATCGGTGATACTTTAGCTAAATGGTACGAGATCGAAGGAATCACCCGCAATCTGCCAGAGGATGAGAAATCAGCCTATGTCCGCCTTGGAATCGCTAGTGCTAAAGCCATTCAAGAACTTCTTCTGAAGGATGCGATCCCAGCTATTGAGAGCTTGGAGAAAAACAACCCTACACCTGCCTTCAACCGTGTTACTGATACGATCATCGGTTTAGCAGGAGAAACAGGCGGGTTTGCTGCCTCTTATGGACGTTCTGCAGGTGCCCATGCCATTCATGATGGCCTCTCCTATTTGGAAGATACCCATGACCAGCTTCATGGAATGAAGGTTGCTTATGGTATTTTAGTCCAATTAGCCTATACAAAGGATCTGGATGAAATAGAGAAGCTTAAAGGCTTTTATCGTTCTGCTGGCTTACCTTTGAAGTTAAGAGAACTGAACGTTTTCGATACCTCAAAGGAAGCCCTTTTGCCTGTAATCAACCATGCCGCTTCCGCTAACGAAACCTTTAATATGGTTGACCCTAATATCACCGCCGATCAAATCTATCGAGCAATTCAAACTGTAGAGTTTTCATAAAGTTTACTTTAAAGCCATTGAGGTATACCTCAATGGCTTATTTTATTGCAGTAAACTTCAGTTTTCAACAATATTAAGTTTACTTTATTATAGTTCAATTTGATATCTCTAAAAATATAGTTTACCTCAAATAGAATTGTATTATCAGACTTTTTAATTAAAGTAAACTTTTTAAATAAAGATAAAAGAAGATAAATAAAGTAAACCTTATATAACTGGGATTCAGTTTACTTTATTTATATAAGGTCTACCTTAATTAAAAAAATCCGGTTTACTTCAAACATTTATCGAAAATACTGCTACACACCAGTATTTTCAATTTAAGTTTACTTTATTTAGCAAATTAGTTAATTCAACGGTTTACTTTATATAAGTCAAATGGAGTAAACTTCAAAATAAATAGGGTTTACCTTTTTTTAAAAGAGTTTACCTCATTATCATATTCTCAGGTAAACCTTAAATATCCGAATTGCAGTTTACTTTTACAAATAGGTAAACCTTATTCTATTCTATTAAAGTTTACTTTTTAATTCATATAAAAGTTTACTCTTGACAGATGGTTAAAATAAGTTTACCTCAATTTAATAGTTTTTTTGCGGTTTACTTTTTTGATATAGGTAAACTTCAATTTAAACCATTTACAGTACACTTTAATTTAATTGGTTTACTTTATTTGAAATAATGAACAATATACAGTTTACTTTGATCGGATTTAAAGTTTACCTACGTATCATTAAGGTATACTTTTTATATATAAGAATATTGATATATAAGCTTTTTTATATTTATTAAGTATACTTTAAATACTATTGAGTAAACTTTATTGTTATTTGAAGTCTACTTAATTAAAATTTTATAGTATACTTCAAATAAATTAAAGTACACCGTATATAAGTAAATAGAGTGTACCTTAAATACCTAATTAAAGTATACTTCATTTTAAATGATTAAGGTAAACTTTTATACTTAAAGCATTTATAGTTTACCCTATAACTAACAATTGTAGTAAACCTTATTGATATTTCAAAGGCTTTATAGTAAACTTTAATTGAGAAATTATGATTGGAGAATTTTTATGCCAAAAAAAGCAGAGACATATGTAGTAGGAAATTTTAAGGGCGGCGTCGGCAAATCCACCACCGTTCAGATGCTTTCATTCGAGAGTGCGTTTCGTAAGAATCGTAAAACGCTAGTTATCGATTTGGACCCTCAAGGAAATACGAGTGACGTTTTATCATTAACTGCAGAAAATTTTGGAAATGATACTTTACCAGATGATTTTAATAAGACAATTTGGGAAGCCGTTCGGTCGGGAGACATTCAGTCATCCATTTATCAGATCATGCCTAATTTAGATCTGATCCCAGCAAATATTTCTTTCTCTGATTTTCCAGATTATATGATTGAAAAATATCCTGGCGATAAATTGTCTCAATTTAAATATATGGAAGAATTGATCGAACCACTGAAGAGCATTTACGATGTGATCTATATTGACGTTCCACCGACGATCAGTACTTATTCAAATGCAGCCATGTATGTAGCAGAATATGTCATCGTCATTTTGCAAACACAGGTGAAATCCTTAAAAGGAGCCCAAAACTACATTGACTACATGAATTTCTTCATTGAACAATATGAAACAGATCTGGAAGTTGTCGGTATTGTTCCATTCATGATGCAGAAACGGGATTCGGTTGACCAAGAGATTTATACCGCAGCAAGGGAAATCTACGGTGCCCATCTTTTGGATACTGTGGTACTGAATCAGAGCCGTTTAAAACGCTACGATGGGTCGGGAATTACCTATGAAATCAACAAAAACGGCAAAGTTGAGCAATGGGACAAGCGCGCACACGAGGTTTTCGTTAATATTTTGGACGAAATTGATGAACATCGCCTCATATTAAGCGGTGAAGAGTAGGGGAGACGTTAAATGGCGAAAAAAATGAAGCTAGATTCGCTTTTGACGGCGAACAAAAAAAATAAAGGCATTGAAAAAATGTCCGAGTATTCCAATCAAGACAAAGAGGAAAAGAAGCCCAGCTCTCAGGACCTCCTAGCTAAGAGAACCCTTAGCCCAGAAACGGATTTTCGGCGTTCCTCATTCCAAGAGGAAACCAGGCAATTAAATGAACGAAGCCAAATGCAGACGACTCCTTCTCAGCAGCAAGAAAGTGGCGCAGGAAAGCGGGGGAGAAAGAGACAATATAAAGACCCTCGTTATAAGGCGCTTGAAATGCAGAAAATCTCTGCTCGGACGAAGATTCGTCTACAAAACTTGATCAATGCGAAGTTTGATGACTATACTCCGGATAGAATGATCGACTTCTTATATGATTTTTATATTGAAAAGGGGCTGTCCAGAGACGACAGAAGTTTCTTAAATCAGCTTGAAGAAGCCTCCATGGAGGAGTATAAAGAGAAGCCAAAATACCAAAAATTATTCAAAGAATTAGAAAACGATGAGAAATAGACGCAAAAAAAGTAAACCGTAATGCTAGTTGTATTCTGCATTACGGTTTACTTTTTTTAAAGTTATCTGATATTTAAGTTTACCTTTATTAAGGTTAATTGTTTATAAAAGTTTACTTTTTGACGAAAGAGCTTCTCTTGATTGCCTTCTGTGGATAACTAATGAACTCCTTATCCACATTACTTTTTATCCACATTCTCACTTAAGATGGGAGCCGCTATTACTTTAATTGGGGTTTACCAAAATTACTTTTACATCATTTAATAAAGTAAACCAAAATTGTTTTTATATCAATAATATAGTAAACCTTAATTGCTTTTGTAAACATTAAAAAAGTTTACCCTAAAAAAAGATGGTTGGGAATCGCTTTACAATAGGCTTTTAATCCATTATTCTATACATGTAGAAAAAAACGAAAAAAAGAGTTTAAAGATTTGGCGATCTTTAAACTCAAAGGTTTGAGCTAATTTTGGCGAATTAGCCTGTCACATTTAGATAAACAATTAAGGGTTAGAAAAATTGGCGTTTGCCTAACCTTCTATTAAGTATACCATATTTTGGCTACTTTCTCAATCATATATCTTGTGACAGCGAGCATTCCTTTAAAAACTTTCGTAACTAACTTTGAGAGTGAACAAGGAGGTTTTTTGTCGTGTCCACAAATTTAGATAACATCATGACAGCAGCAAATTTACCCAACGGAAATTATCTTCCGATTGATTTGAATTTAATTAATAATCCACAGTATGAAAATCTTTCCATTGAGGCCATGATGCTTCACGCGTTATATACAATGCGAATGACCTGCAGTATCTATAATTCCCAAAAAGATGGCAGCTGGCTTGATGAAGCTGGGCTTCCTTATATTTATTTTTCTAATGAAGAAGCTGCAGATTTATTGCGTGTATCAGAGAGAAAAGTGACTAATTTAAAAACTAGTTTAGTTCAAGCTGGGCTAATCCAGGTTCTTCGTCATGGACTGAAGAATTATCGGATCTATGTTTCCAATCCCAAAGCTCCAGAAGAGGGGATCGTTGTAAAATTAGCATTCAAAAATCATACCAGCAGCAAAACGTTAGCCCCTGTGGAAAACAAGTCTCCAGAAAAACCAATGGAGTTATCCACTGTGGATAGAGAAGCAGAATCTGCGTCTGCGAACGCGCAAGATTTGCTTACAAGTACACAAAAACATTTAGCAAAACAAACCACAAGAGCAACAAATGTAACAGAACAGCTACCCAAAACCGTTGCTAATTCGCAGAAACAAAGTTTGATTGACGGTTTAAGTGCCCGCTATGCTCATTTATTGCCGCAACAAGCCTTTCAACGCTTTTTACCGTTTTGTGAAGGCGATTATCAAAAAGCTCGTTGGTTTGTTGATACGATTTTTAAAGCAAAATATGCTAGTACCCAGCAATACATTCAAGCTGGTTTACCCGCTGAGGCAGAGGTATTGACCTTTGAGCATAATGAGTACTTCAAGAACGATATTGCCGATGCGATTGCTAAAGCCATCGAACAAATGTATCGCTATAAGACAGTCAAAAATCCAGAGGGCTTTTTCTTTACCTTCATGCGAGGCTTCTTCAGCGAAAAAACGCGGCAATACTTAGTTGACCATTATCAATTGACGCCAGAACTGCAACAAACGCTTTCATGTGTTCAACTGACGATTCAGCGGAAAAAAACGCGACAAAAGCCTATAAAATCGCAAAAATTCGCTAAAAATGTCTCCTAAGAACCAAAACCTTTGTTATAATGTAGCGGAGTCTATCTAGAGAAAGGTTAATTATATGAATAAGTTTAAACTATCATTTTTTGGCTACAGTGGCCTTTTAGGTCTAGCTGTTGGAGTCATTGTAGCCTTATTTATGGGATTGGCGGAGCTAGGCCATCATCTCATTTGGCAAACACTGCCTAGAGCAGTTGGGGATCCACGGTTTTATCCACTGATTGTCTGTACGATCGGCGGAGTAGCGATCGGCTTTTTTGTGAAAGCTTTTGGCCGGTATCCCCGAACGTTGCAGGAATCGTTTACGGAGTATCAAGAAACACAACGAATCGACTATCATGATGGAAAATTAGTGCGAAATCTGCTGGGCTCTTTACTCGTTTTGTTTTTCGGAGCGAGCTTAGGTCCAGAGGCAGCTCTAGTGGCGATCATCGGCGGTCTAGTAACCTACGTGGCTGATCGAAGGAAGATTGCTGAGGATCAACGAGCCGATCTAGTGGAATTCAGTGTCGGCACCTCACTGGGTGTAATCTTCATGACACCACTATTCGGTGTGGGACGTTCAGTTGAACGCGATGATTGGCAAGTTGTGACGGAAAGTAAGCTCAAGAAATACGTTTTATATATTTTTACGACGTTTACTGGTTTTATTGGTTATCTCTTAACGTACAGTCTTTTTCCGAACCAAGAACAGGTCTTTGCGATTCGCAGGATGGAAAGCAGCTTTACTTGGCAGGGACTTTTGCTGGTCATTCCGATGATTATATTAGGAGCGCTTTTCGGGAAATTTTTCTTAGTTTTAGAAGAAAGAGGCGAAAAGCTGAATCAGCGAATTCGAAATCCATTGCCTTTGGCTGTCTTGGCAGGGATCATTCTCGGTACATTAGGAACAATTTCGCCGTATTTCCTATTTTCCGGCGAACATAATTTATTGTCCTTTACGCGTCAAGCAGAAACGATGAGCTTTTTCATCCTGCTGCTGATTGGATTTGGTAAAGTGGCGATCACGATGATTTGTTTGGCCTGCAACTGGCGGGGCGGAACGATCTTCCCAATGATCTTTGCTAGTATTGCAGTAGGTTTGGCTTTTGCGAATCTAACACCTTATTCGCCTGGCTTGTTGGTAGCTGTTTTTACAGCTAGTGCTTGTGCGGTTATTTTAAAACAGCCGTTGGCGACAGCGTGTTTATTCCTGTTATTGTTCCCAGTGGAATTATTCTTATGGATCTGGTTAGCTGGTTATTTAGGAAATCTCTTTTTACAGCGGGTTCCTTTTTTCCAAGAGGAGCAAACAATCAAATCCTTCAAGCTGCCTGAATTACCGAAGCGTTCGAAAAAGCCCGCGGTAAAAAAAGTGGAGCCAAAAGAAGCTACTAGGGATGTTTCTGAATTACGAAAAGCAGCCGATCGTAAAAAAGCTGCCAACACGGAATCTCAACCGCGAGTGGTTGCGCCAAAAAAAGAAATTTTGGCTCGAAAAGAAGTTCGAAAACCGCGTGAACCAGAAAGAAAAGTTGAAATGAAAACAGAAAGACCAGCCTCTGATGCACCACGGACTCGTATGAGTCGTCATAAACGGAAGTAACCGAGTTGGGAAAAAGTTTTGTAACTTTTTCCCGGCTTTTTTGTTTTCATTTTTTTGAAAGCGTTGACCAAAGTTCGACTGACTGCTACTCTATTGATTAGAAGGCTAGAACTTCAAACAAGAAAGGAACGTGTGACAATGTTAAACGAAGCGAAGATTCGTGCGTACTTGGAAAAAGAGAAACTGGATGCTTTTTTTATTGCGAAAAGAGTAAATGTTCGTTTTACTAGCGGTTGGACAGGAGACGATTCATTCATTTTGCTCACACAAGAGGGTCAATACTTTTTGACCGATCCGCGCTATACCGAGCAGGCGGATATTGAAGTACCAGATTATGAAATTATTAATTGGCGTCTCCCTGGAAAAACGGTTGGAGATACCGTGGCACGCTTAGCTAGTGAGAAAAATATTAAAACGATCGCTTTTGAAGCAGATTATCTAACTTATGACATGTATTCGGATTTTACTTCGAAAACAAAAGCGGAATTTGTTCAAGCTGGCGGCGTGATCGATCGTATGCGAGCAATCAAATCACCAAAAGAAATCCAATATATGCGTAATGCTTGCGAAATTTCTTGCCGAGCTTTGGAGCGTTTGATGCCGGAAATCCGTGTTGGCGTAACAGAAAAAGAATTAGCCGCTAAACTTTCCTTGTACATGGTACAAGAGGGGGCTGATACACAGCCTTACGGAAATATCTTGATCTCGGGAGCGAATACGTCGCTGCTCCATGGGATTCCATCGAAAAAAGCAATTGAATATGGGGATTTTGTCTTAATGGATTTTGGCTGTCAATACGAGGGCTATATGTCTGATATGACGCGTACGGTGGTTGTCGGTAAAGCCTCTGAAAAGCAACGGGAAGTTTATGAGCTTGAAAAACAAAGTTTGGAAGCGGCGGAAGCAGTGATGAAAAATGGTGCTGCCGTAAAAGATATTTATCAAGCCTCCCTAAAACCGTTGGCAGGGACAGAGTATCCGCAATATACGTACCGGAATATTGGACACAGTATCGGCTTGTTCGTGCATGAGCTGCCATACATCGATGAACAGTATGAGGATGTATTAGAAACCGGGATGGTCATGACTATCGAACCAGGCATCTACATTCCTGACTGGGGCGGTGTACGGATTGAAGACCAAGTTTTGATCACCGATGACGGCTATGAAAATATGATCCGTATTTCTCATGATTTGATTGAATTATAATTGGGAGTTAGGCTATACTAAGACGACGACGGCAGAGGCTGTCGTCGTTTTTTAAACACGTAAACGATATAAATGATTACACAAAAAAAACGGATGAATTTGCAAAATTCAACGTAGAAAAGGGAGGGAAATTGATGAATGAACAGGATGCGTTTGATTTTGTCTATGATATTGGGGAAACACTCTTAAAAAATGGTGCGGAGATCAAACGGATTGAGACAACCATTCGCCATATCGCGGAAGCACTAGAACTGAAGGAGTTTGATAGTTTTGTTTTGATTAACGGGATTTTCATGACCGCTCGCTTGAAAAATCAAACCGTTCAGGCTCGTGTGCGGGATATCCCGATTTCACCAATCAACTTAGGACGAATCGAACAGATCAATACCTTATCTCGGCGCTTAACGGAAAAACGTTTAAGTCCTGAAGAGGCCAATGAATGGTTACAGGAAATCAAAAAGGAATCTTTTGCTTCAAATCCATTAAAAATTTTTGCCTATGCCTTTGGCAGTGCCAGTTTTTGTTTTATCTTTGGTGGAAGTTTCTGGGATACAATCGGCGCTTTTATATTAGGGGTATTATTAGCCTGCTTTTCGATGTACTTATTACCGAAATTCAACATGTCAGATATTATTTCAACGATTACCAGCAGCGGATTTGTCAGTATTCTGGCCTGTCTGTTTGTTCATTTTTTTCCAGTTCTGCAGCTGACGAGCCTAGTTACTGGCGGAATTATTTCTTTGCTTCCAGGTGTCGCAATTGTTAACGGGATTCGTTATTTATTTGATGGGGATTACAGCTCTGGCTGGGGTCAGATGATCAATGCTCTGATTACCGCTTTGTGTGTTTCTGTCGGAGTGGGTCTTGTCCTGCAACTGTTTAGTTAATTCATTTTTTATTGGAAAGGAGTGAAAGCGGTCATGTTTACGACTTTGCTTCAAATCTTGGCAGGCTTTTTAGGAACGATTTCATTTGCGATCCTGTTTGAAGTTCCTCGCCGGTATTACGTTCACTGTGGAGTGATCGGCGCATGCGGGTGGGCTATCTATTTATTGATCATGCACTTTTGGGTCGCACCGGTTGCGGCGACGTTTATTGCTTCGATGGTCTTGATCTACCTTTCACGAGAAGCCTCCTTTGCACTGAAGGCACCAGTAACCATTTTCTTGATTTGTGGGATTTTCTGTTTAGTTCCCGGAATGGGTATTTATAATTTTACTTATAATTTCTTTATTGGAGATTCCATTAAAGCGGCGCAAATTGGTGTGCAAGTATTGAAGATTGCGATTGCGATTGCTGTGGGGATCACTGTGGGGTATGAATTGTCTCCTAAATTTTTCTATTCCTATCATAAAATGCAAAAGAATAAAAATTCACTCTCGTGAATAAATACTGAAAACAGCCTTGTTGTACAACAGAGCTGTTTTTTTATTTTAATTTTCAATTAAAATAAAAAATGGGGTGTTTTAAAAAGTGTTATTGAAAATCCCTTTATTTTAATAAAAAAACAAATTCATGAGAAAAGAGTAAGGAAGAGAAATAACTGGAGAATTAATACAATTAGTAGCCATTTTTTTGAGAAATCTTCCAAATGACTGGTGATTTTGAAAAAAAGTTTAAAGAATTGTTTAAATACACCGAAAGATATAGTAAACTAGTGGAAGCGGATACCGATAAATATATTTGATTTTATTCTCTGAAAGACTTGAAATTCAAATGGATTTATGGTTATTTTAAAACTAGTGATAGGTGAATAGCTGCACAATTTTTTTGTGTTGAATTCGAACTGTTGCATAGCAGTTAATTTCCGCGGGAAAAGATTATCAACAGCTACGTGAAAGCAGAGCTGTTTTTAATAATGCCGCCAGGCAAAGAATATCAATAGAAGGAGTGAAACATTTTGAAAGAACGTCGCGTTGAAAGAGTAATTGAAAAGATGAAAGAACAAGGTTATGGCCAACTGCTAGTTTCAGATCCAACAACTATTTTCTATCTAACTGGTCGCTGGATTCATCCTGGTGAACGGTTGTTAGTATTAGTAATTACTCCAGAAAATAAAAACACATTGATCGTTAACAAATTATTCCCAATCGAAGAAGACTTGGGCGTGGAAAAAGTATTTATTGATGATACCGACGACGCTGTGAAAAAAGTACTTGAGTATGTTGATACTGACCAAAAAATTGGTGTAGATAAGAATTGGCCTGCGCATTTCTTATTGCATTTGTTAGAGCTTGTTCCAGATGCGAAATTAGGCAATGGTTCAGAAGTTACTGACGCGGTTCGTGCAATCAAAGACGAAGAAGAAAAACAATTGATGCGCGATGCACAAGCGGATAACGAGATCGCGATTGATCGTTTGAAAAAATTATTGCCAGAAGAGCTGACGGAAGCTGAGATGGCCGAAAAATTAGGTGAGATCTACAAAGAGCTAGGCAACTCAGGATTCTCATTTGATCCAATCGTAGGTTATGGCGCAAATGCGGCAGACCCTCATCACGAAACGGATGATTCAAAAGTAAAACCTGGTGACTCTGTCATCTTGGACATCGGCGGCATCAAAAATTCGTATGCTTCTGACATGACTCGTACCTTCTTCTACAAAGAGGTGTCTGACAAAGGTCGTGAAGTATATGAAATCGTTAAAGAAGCCAACCAGCGTGCTATCGACTTAGTAAAACCAGGCGTGAAACTGTCTGATATCGATGCGGCAGCTCGTGATTACATCACGGAAAAGGGCTACGGCGAATACTTTACACATCGTCTGGGTCACTTTATCGGAATTGATTGCCACGAAGCAGGCGATGTTTCAGCAGCGAACGACAATGTCGCTGAAGTAGGAAATATCTTCTCTATCGAACCAGGAATTTACATTCCAGGTGAGGTAGGTGTTCGGATCGAAGACTTAGTGATCGTCACTGAAGATGGTTGCGAAAACTTGAACCATTATCCGAAAGACTTGGAAGTAATCGGTTAGGAGGCCGCGCAGCGTATGAAAATCGAAGAAGGATATATGCCTTATCTAGGGCATCAAACTTATTATCGGATTGTTGGAGAACAAAGCGGGAATAAGAAACCATTGATTGTCATGCACGGCGGACCCGGATCAACCCATAACTATTTTGAAGTGCTTGATGAAATGGCGGTCGATGGCCGCCAGATCATCATGTATGATCAATTAGGTTGCGGGAAATCCGCGGTGCCTTCACAGCCGGAGCTTTGGACGGCGGAAACATGGGTCAATGAATTGATTGCTTTGAGAGAGCACCTAGGTTTGGACGAAGTACATTTACTAGGGCAATCTTGGGGCGGCATGTTAGAAATCATTTATGTTTGTGATTATGCACCAACAGGGATCAAGAGTATGGTACTTTCTAGTACGTTACCTTCTGCGAAACTTTGGGCACAAGAACAGCATCGGATGATCAAATTCATGTCAGAGGAAGATCAAGCTGCGATCGCAAAAGCAGAAGAAACGGGCGTTTATGACGATCCGGCTTATCTAGCGGCTAATGATCGCTTTATGGTACGCCACGCGGCGCCAGTATTCACCAAAGAAGATCCTGAACCATTGTGGCGTGAAAAAGTCGCAGGTACAGAAAGCTATGTGACGGCTTGGGGTCCGAATGAATACTCGCCGGAGGGTACTTTGCAAGGGTATGATTATACCGAAAAACTGCGTGATGTTACTATCCCAACACTTGTTACAAGCGGCACAAATGACTTATGTACACCATTAGTTGCCAAAACCATGTATGACGCGATTCCAGGAGCAAAATGGGAATTGTTTGCCAAGAGCAGACACATGCCGTTTGTTGAGGAACGTGAAAAATACATGAAACTGTTGGAAGAATGGCTAGCAGCGAACGATTAATTTTTTAAGAGAGAAGGAATGATAGTGGAAACAACTCCAGTAAAAACAAAGAAACCTTTTGGGTTTTATGTCTGTGCGCTAGGGTTCACGTTTGAACGAATGGCCTTTTACACAGCGAAATACATGTTGGCGATCTGGATCGCTACACGAACAACTGCATCAACGGGCGGGTTGGGTATGACAACGGCACAAGGTGCAATGATTTCTGCCTACTTTGTAGCGGCAACATACATCACACCAACAATTGGCGGTCTTATCGCCGACTATTGGATAAGTCCACGGATATGTGTCCCGGTAGGTATGTTGATGATGGGTGTCGGTTACTCTCTGGCCTTTTGGGCGAATTCCATGAGCATGGTAGTCGTGATGACTGTTTTAGTGGCTCTTGGAACAGGTTTGTTTAAAGGAAATCTTTCCGGGGTAAATGGGTTACTTTTTGATGATGAGAAAGCCTTAAATGAAGCCTTCTCCATTCAATATTCATTCGTAAATATCGGATCATTTATCGGAACAACATTTTTGGTATTGTTAATTCCTAAATTCGGCTTTAACTTTGTATTCTTGATTTGTGGACTATTACTAATTTTTGATGCAATTTGGTTTGTTGCAAATGGTCGCGCTTTGGGCGATGCAGGGAAAAAACCATTTAAAGTTGACCAACGTAAATTCGATTCAGCTGGGAAAAAAGCAGATGGTGCGGATACGAAGTTAACTTCTGGCGACAAAAAACGGATGGTTGCAATTTTCTTAGTAACAATGTTCTCTGTAATCTTTTGGATGGTTTGGTATATGGCTTATATGCCAGCGTACTACTACTTCGGTTATGGTGATGGCGCTGGATTCTTAGAGCGTGCGAACTGGGTAGTGGGCAGCTTCAAAGTACCAACTTCTTATTTTGACTCGATGAATGCCTTGACTTGTATTATCTTAGGTCCGATCTTAGGCCGCTTATGGACAAAACTAGCTGCTCGTCCTAAGGGTGATATGAGTATGTTTAAGAAAACAGCATTGGGTATGATGCTAGTAGGTGTTTCTTACCTTGCAATGGTATTAGGCGATATGGTTGGTAACGGACATGCAAGTATCTTGTGGTTAGTCCTTGTCAGCTTATTGATGTCAGTCGGCGAAATGGTCTTCTCTCCATTAGGGAACTCCTTCATTTCAAAATTGGCACCAGCTAAATTCATGGGAATGCTGTTAGGTTTCTGGACGATTGCAGTATTCTTCTCACAATTGCTCTATCCAATCATTTACGCTCGATTAGAAACAGATGTACCGGGCGATTTCCAAATGGGCTACGGTGTTCTAGGAGCAATTGTTATCGTGCTTGGATTAGTATTATGGTTTGGTAGTAAAACATTGGATAAACTAGAATCAGCTGAATAATTTATCGATTACGCTCTTGCCTCAATGAGGTGAGAGCTTTTTTGTGCAAAATAATGCAAAAACCACAAAAGTCAAATAGCTGAGGATTATTGTTAGCTATTTCTAATGTGATTGATTTTACATATGAATGTAGCTGAAATATTCAGCAAAATTTTATAAAGGGATGCTAGACATGGCGATGCCAGATAAAAAACAAGCGTTAATAAAATAACGGTTATAATTATAAGCGAAATTCGTGAAATAACTAATGTATTTTGCCGGAAAGACTGGATATACCTTTACTTGTCGACAGTCTACAATTGCTTGGAATATTGTGAAATTAGTGTTTGTAAACGATTTTAATTTATCTTATGAGTTTGATGAAGATTTAATTAGAAAACTCAAAAAATTATACTATTTACAAAGAATTTTGTCAGAAAATATCAAAATAATCGGAAAACTACCTTTTACATGGAAGGTGATTGTGCTATGATTTACATGAACTACGGGTGGCTGATTTGCTCAAGTTCGAACAAACGAAGAAGCAAGGAGGTGAAACAATTTGACACAAATTCTTATACCATTAAAACAACATGTCGGCGCTCCTTGTAAAGGGATCGTGAAGGCGGGTGATCAAGTCCAACGTGGACAATTGATCGCAGAACCAAATGGTTTAGGTGCAAATATCCATGCTAGTTTTTCCGGCAAAGTAGTGGATGTAGATGGCGATAATATTGTACTTGTGATTGATGAAGAACAAGACTTTTCTAGCTATCTACCGATCCCAGAAACAGATTCGTATGCAAAAGCTGTTGAAGCTGCGGGAATCGTTGGTGCTGGCGGTGCTGGTTTTCCAACGTTTTTGAAATTAGCTTGTGATATTCCAGAAGGAACATTTATTGCAAACGGAGCGGAATGTGAAGCGTTGCTAGCTCATAACGTGAAACAAATGAGTGAGCACATTGATCAACTAATCCGAGGCATGAAGTATTGTATGGAAATGACTAACGCTCCTAAAGGTGTAATTGCTGTAAAAGGGAAACACCGTATGTTAGTCACACGTTTACTAAAGGCAGTGGACAATGAACCGACGCTCGACGTCTATCAATTGCCGGATATCTATCCAGCAGGGGATGAGCGTATGATCGTTCGTGAAGTAATGGACATTGTTTTAGAACCAGGCCAGCTTCCAACAGAAGTAGGTGCCGTGATTGATAACGTTGAAACGATCAAACGAATCGCAGAAGCGATTGAAGATCGCAAACCGTTTATTGATAAGGATGTGACCGTTTCTGGTCGTGTAAAACAAAAAGAAACAGTATTCGTGGATGTACCAATTGGAACACCAGTCAAAACGTTGATTAACAATGTGGGCGGATATGTCGAGCCTCATGGTGAAATCGTGATTGGCGGACCAATGACGGGAAGAAGCGGTGATGAAATGACACCAATCACTAAAACAAGTGGTGGCGTGCTAGTCGCTATGCCATTCCCGCAAGAAAGCCGTAAAGTCGGTCTGTTGATCTGCGAATGTGGCGGATCTGCTGAACGCATGACCGAGATCGCTAACAACATGGGCGCAGAAGTTGTCGCTGCAGAACGCTGCAAGCGAATGGTAGAAGTAAATGGAAGATATAGATGTGCCCTGCCAGGTATTTGTCCGGGTCAAGCTGCAACTGTGATGTCCTTGAAGAAACAAGGAGCAGAAGTAGTGATGACTGGGTCCTGTTCCGATTGAACGAACACCGTTATGGGTGTAGCTCCTAGGTTAGGAGTTCCGGTTTATCATCATACAGATCATGTGCTGCGGGCAGATGGGCATAGACTATATCGTCGATTACCTACAAATTAATTTTAAAAAATTAGGAGGAATTAACGAATGTCTATTACAGCAGAAACTGCTAAAGAACATGCCAAAGACCCTGCCGTATTATGCTGCCGCGCGGAAGCAGGCAAAGTAATCGCACCAGATGATTTAGAAGATCCAGCGATCTTCCCAGATTTAGAGGATTCAGGTTTATTAGAATTGCCTGAAGCAACGTTAACAATCGAACAAGTACTTGGTACAACACTGAAAGAAACAACGGATGCGTTGGTTCCATTAACAAAAGAATTATTAGATGGTGTTTCTGAAGACACTGAAGAAGTTGCGGAAGAGGAAGCTCCTGTTGAAGAAGCGGCTCCAGCGTCCGTAGCTCCTATTGCTCCGGTAGCACCAGTTGCGCCAGTTGGCGGACAAACAATCAAAATCCATATCGCGGAAGGTCGTGGAATTGATTTAGAAGTTCCTATGGCTATCGCAGGTCAAATGGGCGTTGCTCCAGTAGCCCCTGCGGCTCCAACTGCAGCAGCTCCAGCGCCAGAAGCACCAGTGGCGGCTGCGGCTCCTGAAGCGAAAGTAGAAGAAAAAGTTGTTCGCTCGGTTCGTCGTGATCACATGAAGATCGAAAAGGTGACATTTGGCGACGAAACGAAGATTGAAGGCACAACATTAGTTCTACGTAAAATGGAAGATATGTGTGCAGAAGCAGCAGAACTAGAAGAACTAGTTGAAAGTGTTACTTTTGAAATCATTACACCAGATAAATACAACGAATATAGTGAAACGATCATGGACGTACAACCTATCGCTGCCAAAATGGATGGCGCAGATATCGGCCATGGCGTTACTCGTGTGTTAGATGGCGTTGTTATGGTTCTTACAGGAACAGATGCCAATGGTGTACAAATCGGTGAATTCGGTTCATCTGAAGGCGAATTAGACCGCAACATCATGTGGGGACGTCCTGGGGCACCAGATAAAGGCGAAATCTTCATTAAAACACAAGTAACAATCAAAGAAGGCGCGAATATGGAACGTCCTGGACCATTAGCCGCTCATAAAGCATCTGACTACATTACACAAGAAATTCGCGAAGCAGTGAAAAAAGCGGACGAATCTTTAGTTGTAGAACAGGATGAAATCGTACAAAAACGCCGGATTGGTAACAAACGTGTGATCGTCGTTAAAGAGATCATGGGTCAAGGTGCAATGCACGATAACTTGATCATGCCAATCGAACCAGTTGGAACACTAGGTGCAAAACCTAACGTTGACCTTGGAAACTTGCCGATTATTTTGGCACCAACTGAAGTATTAGATGGCGGGATCCATGCATTAACATGTATTGGACCAGCATCAAAAGAAACTTCTCGTCACTATTGGAGAGAACCATTAGTACGTGAAGCGATGGAAGACGAAGAAATTGATTTAGTCGGTGTGATGTTTGTCGGTTCTCCACAAGCAAATACTGAAAAATATTATGTTTCTAAACGTTTAGGTATGACAATCGAAGCAATGGATGTTGATGGCGCAATCGTTACAACTGAAGGATTTGGTAATAACCATATCGACTTTGCTTCACATATCGAAGAAATTGGTAAACGCGGCATTAAAGTTGTCGGAGACTCTTATTCAGCTGTGCAAGGTGCATTAGTTGTTGGGAATCCAGAGATGATTGCAATGGTTGATAACAACAAATCAATGCAAGGAATCGAAAATGAAATCCTATCAAACAATACCCTTTGTAAAGAAGACGCAATTCGTGATCTAGCTATGTTGAAGACCTTGATGGGCGGCGGCACAATCAAAGCTGCTGAACGTAAATGGAATCCAAACGTAAAAGCCAACAACATCGAGATCATCGAAAAAACAACAGGCAAGAAGATTGACCTAGTGGATAACGAACAAGTCTTACCTAAGAGTAAAAAACGCCAAGAAATTTACGAAGTAGAATAAGGTGAAGCAAAATGGATGGAATGAATAAACTCAAATACATTTCGACGGAACAGATGTTTGAAGGCATCATCGTTGAACTTCACGATGCCAGCGTGACGATCGACTTAAAAGGTCGCTTAGGTCAGCTTAAAATCCCCCGTCGAATGATCATTTCTGAGTACAATCTTGAAATTGGTCAAGAAGTTGGGTTTTTAATGAGCTATCCAGAAGTTTTGGCAGAAGAGCCAGATGAGCATTATAAGACGGCTATTTATGAACATGAACGTCGTCGAGCCGAAGCCAGAAGAAAACGTGAAGAAGCAGGAGAGGAGAATTAACACATGGGCTTAACAGTCTTTGAAGGGTTACAGTCAGAAATTTTTGTGCCGATTACGCCAAAATCTGTCTTTACCCCTGTGAAAAAAGAGCTTAAAGAAATGCGCGTGGCGTTAGCAACAGCAGCCGGCGTACACTTAAAAACAGATAAACGGTTTAACTTAGCGGGTGATACATCATTCCGCGAAGTACCAGATACTTCAGCAACAGATGACTTAATGGTTTCGCATGGTGGTTACGATAACGCGGATGCAAACCGTGACATCAATGCGATGTTCCCATTAGATCGTCTACATGAACTAGCTGCAGAAGGTTTCATCAAAGAATCTGCACCTGTTCACTACGCATTTATGGGTGGTGGTGGGGACCAAGACGCATTCCACGATGTAACTGGTCCTGCAATCGCACAAAAATTAGTAGAAGAAGAAGTCGACGCTGTTATTTTAACCGCTGGCTGAGGAACCTGTCATAGAACTGCCGTGATCGTGCAGAGAGCTATTGAGGAAGCGGGAATTCCTACTATTTTAATCGCCGCATTACCACCAGTTGTACGCCAAAACGGAACTCCACGTGCCGTTGCGCCGCGTGTACCAATGGGTGCCAATGCAGGTGAACCACATAACATTGAAATGCAAACAGGTATCATGAAGGATACCTTAGAAGCACTAGTATCAATCGAAACGCCAGGGAAAATTGTTCCTTTACCATATGAATACATTGCCCACGTCTAAAAAGTAGGTGTGAATAATGCGAGGCGAAACTTTAAAGATCAAAGTTTTTCACATGGAAGAGGTTTCCGTTGGGAATGGCTTTCATGTCAAACCAAATCAGTTACAGATTGATCAAGACTTTGACTGCAAGGACGCCGCTATTCAGAAGCTGACGATTCGATTGCTCCCACCGCATCAGCATGACGTTGAAACCAACACCATTATGGATGTCATTCCGATTTCTACGAAGGTGTTGGGTGCGCTGGGTACAGGGATCACGCATACACTTACCGGGGTTTCAGTCGTTATGACTGGGGCTATTGAGGATGGAGAACAAATGCATGAATTTGGCTCTTCAGAAGGTGTTTTGCGTGATCATTTAGTATTGAATCGAGCAGGGACGCCTAACGCCGAAGACTACATTATTTTAGTGGATCTTTTAGCGAAAAAGGGGACTCCTTTTAATCGTGAGCTCAGTTTGAAAATGTTTGCCATCGTGGATGAATTTATCCAAGAAATTCGCGAAAAATTAAAGATGCTGGAAGGAAAAGATGCCTGTGAAACCCATGTCTACGAAGATCAGGTTAATCCAGGCAAGCCAAAAGTTGCCTTAGTCAAACAGGTGGCGGGTCAGGGAGCGATGTATGATATGCTGCTCTATCCTAATGAACCCAGCGGCTTCAAGGGTGGTTGTTCGATCATCGATATGAACAATATGCCGGTCTTTTTAACAGCAAATGAATATCGCGATGGAGCAATTCGTTCCATGGTTTAACGTAAATAATGGATAGGTGGTGGCGTTATGGGAATTGGCCCATCAACCAAGGAAACATCACTGCATCATTTCCAAGATCCACTTGTTGATCTTCTTGGTAAGGATCCAGACATTGACTTTCAAGGAGTCGTTGTCGTGGGAACACCGCAAAGCAACGCTATGAAGTACCTCGTTGGGCAGCGAACCGCTGCATGGTTGGAAGGAATGCGCACAAATGGTGTGATTGCTTCAACCGATGGATGGGGAAATTCAGACGTGGACTTCGCGAACACCTTAGAAGAAATTGGTCGCCGAGATATTAGCGTGATCGGACTCAAGTTCATTGGTACACAAGCAAAGTTTGTTGTGGAAAATGACTTTACCAAGCACGTTTTGGATTTTAATAAATCGGAAGCGGGTGTTGAGACGGAGGTAGTTGGTGAAAATACTATCAATCACCAGGATGCAGTAAAAGCGCTTGCGTCAATCAAATTAAAAATGCGAAAAGATAATCAAGAAATACGTTAAGAAAAGTTTCTTAGGTACTCAAATAAAGAAAGAACTATTTTTTAAGTAGGCAACAAGGGAGGATAATCATGAAAGTATCAAAAATGATCTCAGCGATCGACACACATACAGCAGGTGAAGCTGCACGTCTAATCATCGGCGGAATTCCAAAATTCCCAGGTGAAACAATGGCTGACAAGAGAGCTTATTTAGAAACGGAAGCAGATGACTTGCGTAGAATGTTGATGCTGGAACCACGTGGGCACCGTGATATGTTTGGCGCCTTCATTACTGAACCCGTTCACAAAGAAGCTGATTATGGCATTATCTTCATGGATTCAGGCGGTTATTTAAATATGTGTGGACACAACACGATCGCAGCGATGACATCTGCCGTTGAGCAAGGCTGGGTAGAAGTTAAAGAAGGCGAACGTGAAGTAAAAGTTGTTCAAGACACACCAGCGGGAATTGTACGCGGGACAGTACATTTGGATGAAGACTATTCAGCAGAATCCGTTTCATTCGAAAACGTGGAATCATTCCTTTATAAAGAAAATGTAACGGTCAATGTTCCTGAAATCGGTGAATTGACAATGGATATTTCCTTTGGTGGAAGCTTTTTCGCAATCTTACCGGCAGCGTCTATTAACTTAGAAATTAAACCGGAAAATGCTTCGAAGTTCAATGAATTAGGAATGATCATTCGTGATGCAGTGAACGAGCAGATCGAGATTCAACATCCGACATTGGAACACATCAAGACCGTTGACCTTGTTGAGTTCTATGGTCCTGCAACAAGTCCAGATGCAACGTACCAAAATGTCGTTGTCTTTGGTGATGGACAAGTAGACCGTTCTCCTTGTGGAACAGGGACAAGTGCGAAGCTTGCGACGTTATATGGCAAGGGTGAAATGAAAGTTGGAGACACTTTTGTGTATGAAAGCATTTTGTGCACGAAATTTAAAGGTGAAATTGTTGAAGAAGCAGAGGTTGGAGGATACAAAGCCATCATTCCTCGGGTATCAGGTTCTGCTTATGTCACTGGATACAACTCATTCTTAGTTGATCCGAAAGATTCCTTGAAGGATGGATTCCTTTTAGGGTAAAGATGAAGGAGGGGTAATATGGTAACAGTATTATTAGCGATTTATGTTGGTTTAATGTTGCTGCATGCAGTTAATATGGGTGTTGATACAGTCAAACATAAGGATGATTTGGGTAGTGGTAACTGGTTTGTTTCTGGGATTATTGGATTTGTTACTGACTTTTTAGATACATTAGGTATCGGAAGTTTCGCACCAACAACCTTACTTTTAAATGTAACGAAACAATTAAGTTCTGACCGTTTACTACCAGGAACATTAAACGTAGGACACGGAATTCCTGTGTTAGTTGAAGCATTTATTTTTACTCAAGTTGTAGATGTTTCACCGGTAACTTTATTCGCTTTGGTTGGGGCTGCAACAATAGGTGCTTTTATTGGTTCTAAATTTGTTACAGGATTGCCAGAGAAGAAGGTTCAATTGTGGATGGGCTGGGCCTTAATCCTGACAGCAGTTTTGATGTTTGCTCGTCAACAAGGCTGGATCGATATCTTGGGTGCTGACAATACTGCTACAGCATTGACAGGGATCAAATTAGTGATTGGTGTTGTGATTAACTTTATCCTAGGCGCTTTGATGACGATCGGTGTTGGCTTATATGCACCATGTATGGCGTTAGTATACATGTTAGGTTTAAGCCCGCTTGTTGCTTTCCCTGTAATGATGGGTTCTTGTGCCGGCTTAATGCCAGTCGCAAGTATCAACTTTGTTAAAACGGGTGATTACGCACGTAAAGTTAGTTTGGCTATTACAGTCGGTGGGATTATCGGAGTATACATTGCTGCGAAATTTGTCACTGGATTAGACTTGAATGTGCTTACGTACATTATCATTGTAGTAATCATTATTACTGGTGTGATGTATATTCGCAAGAGTATGAAACCAGCAGAAGCTGCGGCAGAATAGAAAACATGGTTAATAAAACTACCTGCTCCTATATTGGGCGGGTAGTTTTTTGTATAAAAGGAAATATAACAAAGTAGATATTCGAACAATTTACTCAATAGTAAAATTTATAACCACGATAATCTGGAAGCGTGCTATGGTCAATTTATCGGGTACTTCTTGAATGAAATCTAATTTAAAAGAACGACTCTAACAAATGCTTAAGAATCAAATGATATTTCTTTCATTTTTTGATAGAATGATTCAAACGCTTTCGTGAATGGGGGAATACTATTGAATGTTCAGGATATATTGAGATTGTCTTCCATGAAGGGAGCAAAGATAATCGCCGGTGCGTCTCAAAGTCAGCGTTTGGTCACTACGATTTCGGTTTTAGAGGTCTCTGAGCCGAAGTTGTATAGTGGAATGCCGATTAAGGGGGAATACTCTGGAAATGAGTTGGTTCTGACCTCCTTTGCTCAAATCGCCAACGAAGTCGACAAGCAACTGGAAATTATTTCGATTCTTCATCAACATAGTCAGCTAGGCATTATCTTATATTACGTTGGGTTGATCCTGCCGGAGGTTTCCGAAAAGGTGATTGCTAAGATGAATGAATTGGAGATGGTTTTGATTTTGATGCCGGTCAATCGCATGGATTTGAGATACAGTGAAGTGATTTCTGAAGCCTTGACTTATATCAGTAAAGAAGAGGTGGAGCTTGATCCTCAGCAGGAGGTTTTACTTGAAACAATTCGACAATTGCCGGCGCCAAATCAGATTGAAACAGGCTTGAGTATTTTATCCGACCAATTTAAATGCAGCCTATTTATTAAAAGTCGAGAAAATGAGGTTTTGCTATCTAAAGCTTGGCCGCGAAGTCTCGATCAGAATTTGAGAGAGATTATTGCCAGCAAGCAGGAGAAAGAGACTAAGAAAAATGTACCTGTAAAACTCAATCAAAATTACTATTTTCAGACAGATATTCAGTTAGTACTATCGTCCTTAGAGCATCCTTACTATTTATCGATTTTTAGAAGAGAGCCGTTGGCAGAAAAGCAAATAGACGGGATACGAATCGTTATTGAAAAGACAATCAAGTACTTTGGGGAAGATCAGCTGCTGAATACAGGACAACAATTTTTTTCTGCCTGCCAAACAGGAGACTTTCATACAGCGACATTATTGGCACAAAAGGAAGGTGTTGACGTCAGTCAGCCGTTAAAATTGTATTGTATGCAAAAAGGCGTACCTAAAAAGGGGAGAGCTACCTATATAAAGCATGGTATCTATTATCAGGAAAAGGATCTGGAGTGGGTAATCAGCAACTCTCTAAGTACATCGATCACAACGCTTTTTCCAACCTATGATTCTGAACTGGACTACTTTTTTCTTGGTCGCGAGTTTTTAGGGCTGTCCTCGGTTTTTGAACAGCTATCCTTTATCGCGGATCAGATTGAAGAGAGTAAAAAAGTCTTCCCGCGAAAAAAATGTTTCTTTCCGGAAGAATTGTATTTACTAAAA
The DNA here is from genome assembly GCF_059374735.1 of Enterococcus sp. GPZ-007. Classification (NCBI taxonomy): domain Bacteria; kingdom Bacillati; phylum Bacillota; class Bacilli; order Lactobacillales; family Enterococcaceae; genus Enterococcus; species Enterococcus sp. GPZ-007. Next base: position 73,080 of record NZ_JCAFYN010000012.1, read on the forward strand.
GACGTGACGCGGGAAACAGAATCAATTTTTTTAGCGTCCTATTTGGAGGAGGAATTAATCGAAACGTTAGCAGTTTTCTTTTTAGACTGCGATGAGAATATTAATGATACAGCGAGCCAGCTTTTTTTGCATAATAATACGATTAAGTATCGGTTGAAACGAGCACAAGAGCACTTAGGGATGTCTTTTTCTCATACTGCTTCCCGTTATTTGCTGATTAAAAATCTTATTTATTATCGAAAATACTTGAATAAAGACTGATAGAAAGCCGCGTTTGTCATTATCGACAAAACGGCTTATTCTATTTTGTCAGATTAACATAGTCAGAGATTTCTCATTTAGCTATAATGATAAAATATTTATTGTCAGAATATTCAGAAACGAGGGTGCTAAATGGAGGAAATAGTTGAAACAAGTTCGGGAAATTATGAAAGAGAACGGGTACCAGAAAAGGACAGAAAACGTTGGTTATCCATCAGTATGGTTTGGATCGCTATCGGGATTGATTTATCAGGAATGTTTATGGGTGTCGCCTTGTCTCAAGGAATGGCCTTTTGGACAGCCATCTACGCTGTCCTTATTGGTTCGGTCATTTTAGGGGTATTAGCGATTGGCGCGACTTATATTGGTGCGAAGGCTGGCTTATCTACGGGAATGATTTCCAGAATCTCTTTTGGAAAGAAGGGCGCCTCATTGATGGGGGCGATCATGGGGATTTCCTCTTTAGGCTGGTTTGGTGTGCAAATTGGTTTCTTTGCCGAAAATATTGGTTCTGCAATTAATCAACTAACTGGTGCCAATATGCCTTCATGGCTCTTGTCATTAATTGGTGGCGGCTTAATGATGTTGTCTGCCTTCTGGGGCTATCAAGCGATTGAAAAGCTGTGTACTTACTCGGTTCCGCTATTAGCAGTCTTGATTATCGTCGCGACCTTGATGTCCTTAAATCGGAATGGGACATCAGGGTTGGCTGCTCCTCCCCAAGGTTCAGCGATCTCTTTTGGTTTGGCTGTTTCTCTTGTCATAGGAGTGTATATGGTAGGGGTGGTTATGGCACCAGATGTTGCTCGTTGGGCTCAAAGTCCAAAACAAGCAATGATTGCGGGCTTTGTTGGTTTTACCATTGGAAATAGTTTTATGATTATCATTTCGCTGATTTTAGTGAAGGTCATGAACACGGCGGATCTTACGGCTGTTTTCTTTACCTTAGGCTTAGGGATTCCATCGATTTTGGTCTTAACACTTGCCCAATGGACGACGAATACAAACAATCTTTATTCAGCATCTTTGGATTTTTCGATTGTGTTTAAACGGGTCAACCCTAAACTGATTACCATTGTTTGTGGAACATTAGGTATTTTGATGGCGATGTTTGGAATTTATGGAATGTTTGAGAACTTTTTGTCGATTGTGACGGTACTGGTTTCTCCGATAGCCGGAATCTATATGATTGACTATTTCTTTTACAAAGAAAAGTATGATTATTCTTACGAAGAGAAGCTGCAGGACTATTATCCGATCTCCATTTTTTCTTGGGTAGTCGGCAGTACAGTGGCCTTTATGACTAGTCAGCCGCCAGCCGGTTTTGGCTTGTTTACACTGACGAATGTTTCAGCGTTAGATGGTATTTTAGTGGCGGGACTTTGCTATTTTATTGCGACAAAATTGACTAAAGGACGGAAATAACTCATGGAATGGATTACGGTAGAAGATTTAGAGAACATTTCAATCGGAGCGACTTTGTTGGGAACCGGCGGCGGAGGCGATCCGTTTGTCGGCAGGTTGATGGCGCTGCAGGCACTTCAAAAATATGGTCCAGTGAAGGTTCTACAAGTAGAAGACTTGGATGATGATGCTTTAGTCATGCCTGTTGGTTCGATCGGTGCGCCTTCTGTTTCGAACGAAAAAATAGCTTCAGAAGAAGAACTTTATGCACCTGCAGAAGTATTAAAAGAAACCTTTTCGGAACGTACACAGGCGATTATGCCGATTGAAATTGGCGGAGGAAACTCCTTGTTGCCGATTGCCTGTGCAGCGAAAATGGGGCTGCCGATCGTGGATGCGGATGCTATGGGTCGGGCTTTTCCAGAGTCTCAAATGGTTACCTTCTTTTTGAAGGGGTATCAGCCTGAGATCGTAGCGATGGCCGATAGTCAGGGAAACCGAATTATCTATTATCCGAAAGATGGAGAATGGTCTGAAAAGATCGCCCGTGCAATTACGGATGTGATGGGGGGCAGCGCCAACATGGTTGATAATGTCTTTCCTGGGAGAGTTGTGAAAGAGTGCGGGATTCGCGGCACCTTGAGCTTGGCAAAAAAAATCGGCGAGGAATTAACCGATCCCAAAGAAACGACAGCACCTGTTAAGCGACTATTGTCTACCTTAAAGGGTTATTCTTTGTTCGAAGGAAAAATCAAGACTATTGAACGGAATGTGGAAGGCGGCTTTACTCGCGGCAGCGCAACATTCGCAGGCATCGGCGGTAATAAAGGTGAAGAGTTAGAAGTGCTTTTTCAAAATGAATTACTGCTTGCCAAAAAAGACGGGAAAGTTTTGGCCTCTACGCCTGATTTAATCTGTGCATTGGATTATGAAACTGGCCGTCCGATCACCACAGAGGCCTTGCGTTATGGTGCGCGTATTCATGTGATCGCCTTGCCTTGCGACGCTAAATGGCGAACAGAAAAAGGCATAGAGGTTGCCGGACCGAACTACTTTGGATACGAAATAGAGTACAAGCCTGTGGAAGAATTGATGGGAGAAGAAGCGATATGTATAGATTAGGGATTGATGTTGGTGGAACGAATACGGATTGCGCGATTTTAGATGAACACCTAAACTGTATTGGAAAAATCAAGAGTCCCACGATGGAGGATGTCAGTCTAGGTATTGATACGGCGATTCAAAAAATATTGGCAGAAACCTGTATTCCGACGGAAAAAATCAGTGTGGTGATGTTAGGAACGACCCATTGCACGAATGCGATCGTTCAAAGAAAAGAAATGAGTAAGGTGGGAATCATTCGTTTGGCTAAACCCGCCACCACTGCGGTTGCTCCAATGGTAGGATGGCCAGAGGATCTTGCTGAAAAAATGTATGCGCAATCGGCGATCGTATCTGGCGGCTATGAATACAATGGAAATAAAATCGCGGATATTAATGAGGCAGAGATTCGCGAAGTCTGTCGAGGCATGAAGGGCAAAGTTGAAGCAGTAGCAGTTGTTGGTGTTTTTTCACCAGTAAACAGAGAGCAGGAAAAACAGGTTGCTGCAATTGTGGAAGAAGAATTAACAGTCCCAGTAACATTGTCTAGCGAGATTGGTTCTATCGGATTGTTGGAAAGAGAAAATGCCAGTATCTTGAATGCTGCTTTAACGCAAACCATTCAACAGATGATTCGTGGGTTGAAGCAAGCATTAAGCAACAATAATCTGAATGCGGAAGTTTTTATTTGTCAAAATGACGGGACGCTGATGAATCTAGAAAAGGCCTTGCGTTATCCCGTATTGACGATTGGCTGCGGTCCGACCAATTCAATTCGTGGGGCGGCTCATTTAAGCAATATGGAGGATGCCTTAGTAGTCGATGTTGGTGGAACGACGACGGATATCGGGGTATTGAAAAAAGGGTTTCCTCGCGAGTCATCATTAGCAACGGTGATTGGTGGAATTAGGACTAATTTCCGGATGCCAGATGTTCTATCGATTGGGTTAGGCGGCGGAACAATCGTACATCTAGAGGACGATCTTAGAGTCGGACCAGAAAGCTTAGGGTATCGAATTTTGGAAGAAAGTCTAGCCTTCGGCGGCAATATCTTGTGTACGACAGATATCGCGATTGCTAATCAGAAGGAGCACTCGGTGACTGGAGCGAGTTCTCCTGATTTAGATCTTACGTTAGTAAATAGAGCGAAGGAAAAAATTAGCGAATTAATCGAAGATGCAATCGATCAAATGAAAACCGATCGTAAGGAGGTCCCGGTCATCTTAGTTGGCGGCGGCAGTATTATCCTTCCCAAAAAGATGACCGGGGTCTCAGAAGTAATTATTCCGACCAATTATGATGCCGCTAATGCGATTGGTGCGGCCTTAGGGGAAGTTTCTGGAGAAGTCAATTCGGTCTATTCATTAGAAAATCAAACGCAAGAAGCAGCAGTGAATACAGCAATCGAAGAGGCTCAACGTGAAGCCATTGTTTCGGGAGCGGCAAGAGATACGCTGAAAACGATCTTTGTGGAAGTCATTCCATTGGCATATCTACCTAAGCAAGCAGTCAATATTAAAGTAAAAGTCGCTGGAAAACTGAGCTTTTCTGAAGCTTTAGCAACGATAAAAGGATAAGTAACAGCAGTACGTCTCTTAATATTTAGGAGACGTATTTTTAATGCAATCCTCATGTGTAAATAATAAATTAATTCGTGTAATTGAAGCGTTTTTATGAGAGATTGGAACCGTTATAAATTGAATAGAATTATACGTAGAGAAACAAAAAGTAAACTGTTATAATAGAGGACGTGAAGGATGGTGGAGAGCATGGAGACAGTTCAACAATTGATTGTCTGCGGTGGATGTAATGCGAAAATCGGACCGGGAAATCTCGGAGAATTGCTGGCGGATTTACCAAAGGCAACCAACGAAAATTTACTGGTGGGATTTGACTCGACAGATGATGCGGCTGTTATTAAACTGCGTGACGACCTAGCAATTATACAAACATTAGATTTTTTCCCAACGATGGTGACTGACCCTTATCTTTTTGGCAAGATTGCGGCAGCGAATGCGCTAAGCGATGTTTATGCCATGGGCGGCGAAGTCCTGTCTGCTTTAAATATAGTCGCTTTTCCGGAAGAAAAGGATCTAAACATCCTGAAAGAAATCTTGCGCGGAGGCGCGGAAAAGGTCCAAGAGGCCGGTGCCATTTTAGCTGGCGGCCACTCGATTCATGATTCATCGGTGAAATACGGTCTATCTGTAACGGGTACGATCGATCCAAATAAAATTTATCAAAACAACACCTGTCAGCTGGGGGATCATTTGATTTTGACGAAACCATTAGGTGTCAGCATCATTACCGTGGGCTACAGCGCAGAGGAAATCAGTGAAGAAGCATTTGTGAAAGCCACCACGAGCATGGAGACATTGAACAAATATGCGATGGATATCATTCGCAAGTATTCAATCAACAGCTGTACCGATGTGACCGGCTTTGGTTTAGCTGGGCATCTTCATGAAATGATGAATGGGCGCTTTAGTGCGGAAATTCAATCAAAGGATTTGCCGTATTTTGAAGAGGCCTATCAAGGAGCAAAAGAATTTATTCTAACTGCTGGCGGGCAACGCAACCGGAACTATATGGAAGAGAAGATGGACTTTCAAATTGATGATTTCGGCATTGAAGAACTATTGTTTGACCCGCAAACTTCGGGCGGTCTGTTAGTGAGTGTTCCAGCGACAGAAGTGGATGCATTAATTCAAGAATTGCAAGCAGCTGATATACCGGCACAGGATTTTGGTGTAGTTGTTGAAAAACAAGACAAAGAATTGATCGTATATTAGAGAGGCGGAAGAATATGTTTAAAATTGACGCATTAGGCAAGGCTTGCCCATTACCAGTCATTGAGACCAAAAAAGCGTTGCGTGAGCATGAAGTTGTGCAGACATTGGTGGACAATGAGATCGCCACACAGAATTTGAAAAAAATGGCGGAGCAGCTTGGCTATATCTATCAGATGGATCAGGACGCACCAGATCATTATACTGTCGTTATTTCAAAGGGCAATGCGGATTTGACGGAAGAAGTACCACAAGTCGCAGAGCCAATCGCTACAGTGGATGATTATATCGTGGTCGTCGATACGAACGTGATGGGCCGTGGTTCGGATGAATTAGGAAAGAACTTATTGAAGGGCTTCATCTATTCGTTGACCGAGCAAGATGTACTGCCGGAAAAGGTGATTTTTTATAATGGCGGTGTGCATTCTGTGGTAGAAGGCTCTGATTCGTTAGAAGACTTGCAAGGGTTGGCTGAACAGGGCGTGGAAATCTACGCTTGCGGGGCTTGCTTGAATTTCTATGAATTGACCTCTGCGGTGGGTGAAGTGACCAATATGTATCGCATCGTGGAAATGATGCGCCAGGCACCAAAAATCGTTAAACCATAAAGGATGCCAGTTCAACAGCTAAAGGGAGCTTTATATTTGATTAATCGTTGAATGGCAGACGGCTTGAGAATAGTAACAAATTATGAAAAAGGAGCAGTTTTTATGCAGACATACGGTGTTGCATTGTTTTATTCAACCCGGGAGGCCATGAAAGCTGAGGAAATCGCGAAGGAAGCCCAACTTGCCGTTCGAATCATTCCCACACCGGAAAAGATTCATGCTAGTTGCGGCTTTTCTTTGAAATATCCGCTGACTGAGGAAGCGGCTTTAGCCTCTTTGCTAACAGAGGCCGAGATCGTCTCAGAAGGCTTTTATCATGCGTCCCAAGAGGGATTGAAAACAGAATATACATTCGTTCAGAAAGGATAATCAGATGGCAAATATTGTGATTGGAACGGCGGGGCATATCGACCACGGAAAAACCACCTTGATCAAAGCGCTGACGGGTATTGAGACGGATACCACCAGTGAAGAAAAGAAACGCGGGATGTCGATCAATTTGGGTTTTGCTTATTTGGATTTACCGAATAAAAAGCGGGTCGGAATTGTTGACGTGCCGGGACACGAAAAGTTCATTAAAAATATGGTCGCTGGTTTGCCGGGGATCAATCTGGTCCTGCTGGTGATCGATGCGGCGGAGGGGATCATGCCCCAGACAAAAGAGCATATTGATATTTTGACGTTATTAGGGATTCGCGACTTCTTAATCGTGTTGACCAAAGTGGATACGGTCGATCCGGATTTGAAGGAGCTGGTGGTCGACGATATTCGCGAGCAGCTGGCAGACACACCGTTGGCTGAGGCAGATTTGATCGAAACCGATGCAGTAACAGGTACCGGGATCAAGGAATTATTGGCAAAAATCCAGGAGCATTCGGAAGAGGTGCAAGAACGTTCAGGCAGCGGTTCAGCCCGTTTGAATGTGGACCGTGTCTTCAGTGTAAAGGGCTTCGGAACGGTTGTTACAGGAACGCTTTTAGATGGATCGATCAATGCGGGCGATGACCTGTATCTTTATCCGAGCCAGAAAAAAACACGGGTACGAAACATTCAGGTGCATGAAACGGATGTGAAAAGTGCGCAGCCGGGACAACGCACGGCCTTGAATTTAGCAAATATCGCGACAGACGAGATTCAGCGGGGCGATGTCTTATCTGTTTCTGAAAAGCTAGAGGACACGTGGATGCTGGATGTAAAAGTCACCTGTCTGCCTGAAGTCGAAGGCGGGATCGGCTTATGGGATCGCGTGCGTTTGTTAGTAGGTACTCGTGAGGTGATGGCTCGGACGGTACCGCTAGGCGTCGATTGGATTGGACCAGGAGAAGACGGGTTTCTGCAGCTACGTTTAGAGGAGCAGGTCGCGGTCAAGGAGCGGGATCGGTTCATTCTGCGTTCTTATTCTCCAATGCACACAATCGCGGGCGGCGAAGTATTGGATGCGGCACCCCATAAGCATCGCCGCTTCAAAGTTGAGATTCTAGAAAGTTTGAAGGCGAAAGAAGAAGGCAGTGTGGACGAACTGGTGGTAGACTTTATGGTCAACAAGAAGCAGCCATTTACCAAGGAAAAAGAACTGCAGGAATATCTAGGTGTGGATAAAGAAGAGCTGCAGCCAATTTTAGCAGAAATGATTTTAGAAGGACGGGTGCTGGAAACCAAAGTCGGCTATTTGGCACTAGCTAGCTATCAGAAGTTAGTCGATCAGGCAACCGAAATTTTGTCGACCTATCATAAGCAATACCGTTTACGCTATGGGATGCCTTTAGAAGAGTTCCGTTCACGGATGCGCGGCGTCTTAGCTGAAAAAGAAATCTCAGCCTTGATCGCTTTAATGAAGGAGCAGCTGGTCAAAGAAGCAAATGATAAAATTGCCTTAGTTGATTTCGAGGTCACCTTCAACAAGTATCAGGAAGCTGCGAAAGCAAAAATCGAACAAACCCTTGCTAAAAATGGCTATACCCCAGTCAAAAAGGAAGAATTATTCGATTTAGATAAAAACGCGGAGGAAGTTCTGGAGGCCTTGAATGGCGATACCGTGGTCTTCTTGACCCATGAATTTGTTCTATTAGGCAAGGTCTTTGATCAATCGGTGAAATTGATCCAGCAATACATCGCAGAGCATGGACAGATGACGCTGGGAGATTTCCGTGACTTGACGGATTCCAGCCGGAAATCCTCGATGCTGATCTTGGAGTACCTGGATAAACAAGGGATCACGAAACGGGTAGAGAATTATCGAGTGCTAGGAGAGAAGGGAAAATAATGAGCATCTATATGGATAATGCCGCGACAACCGCTCAAAAACCGACTGTAGTGGCGGAAGCGATGACGGCGATCCTGACAGGCGAATATGGCAATCCTTCTCGTGGCGCTCACGGCTATTCCTTAGCCGGCTATCGTGTGGCGGAAAAAGCCCGCAATCAAGTCAAGGACTTGTTTAAAGCCGATCAGCGCTATGAAGTCGCCTTTACGAATAACGCGACCGTCGCTTTGAACGAGGTCCTAAAGGGCTTGATCCAAGCAGGTGACCATGTGATCACCACCGCGTGGGAGCATAATTCCGTGTTACGTCCGTTGTATCAGCTGGAAGCACAAGGAGTCCGCTTCGATGTGATTTCCAGTGAGGCGCTGACCGGTCGTTTGAACTATGCGGAGTTTACGGAAAAAATCCGCCCTGAAACGAAGGTCGTCGTTTGCAACCATGCCAGTAATGTGATCGGAAATCTGCTGGATCTGGAGTGGGTCAAGGCATTTTGCGAAGAGCACGAACTGTACTTGGTTATCGATGCATCCCAAACAGCTGGCGTGGTTCCGATCGATCTTAGTGATGGACGAGTTGCGGCGGTCTGCTTTACGGGTCACAAATCCCTTTATGGCCCACAGGGAACCGGCGGTGTGTGTTTGCTGAAGGATCTGCCGGTGGAGCCGGTCATCACTGGCGGAGATGGGATGCAGTCCTTTTCGAAGGTTCAACCGAAGGAGTTACCGACGCTACTGGAAGCGGGCACGTTAAATATTCCTGGACTCGCAGGTTTAGCGGCTAGTTTACAATGGCTGCAAGAAAAAGAAGCAAAGCCACAGCTGGGGGATTATTTTTACCAGGAATTGCAAAAAATCGACGGCGTAACCATTTATGGCGATTTCGACAATCCGCGGGTGGATGTTTTCTCGATCAATATCAAGGATGCGGAATCTGCGATCGTCAGCGATCTTTTATGGGAAGAGTACGAAATCGCGACGAGGCCCGGTTATCACTGCGCGCCCTTGATGCATGAAGCATTAGGAACCGCAGATCGTGGGACAATCCGTCTGTCCTTTTCAAGTTTTACCACCAAGGCAGAAGTCGATACGGTCTTGGCAGCATTACAAAATCTGGCGTTACGCTAAGAAAGCAGGTGACCTATGTCAAAAGAGATTCAAAATATTTTAGCAAGTTTGCCTTCTGTAGATGTTCTATTGAAGCAGATCGACCCGATTTATCCCCATGGAAAAGCCAAAGAAGCCACGCAGCAAGTCATTGCGCGCCTTCGTGAATCCGTTGTCGACGGGACGAGAAAAACGGTGATCGATCAAAAGGAAGTCTTAGAGATCATCCACAAGCAATTAGAAGAAAAACAATTTTCCCTGCGTCGAGTGATCAATGGTACCGGGACTGTGATCCACACGAATTTGGGTCGGTCTTCCTTGAGTCTCAAAACGCAGGAGCAATTATTGGCGACCAGCTTCCACTATTCAAATCTGGAGCTTGATTTAGCGAGCGGTAAGCGTGGTTCGCGTTATAGTCACCTAGTTTCGATCGTGAAGAAACTAACAGGTGCAGAGGATGTTTTAGTGGTCAACAACAATGCCGCTGCGGTGCTATTAACCTTAAGTACGCTGACGCAAGACAAGCAGGTATTGGTATCACGGGGCGAGTTGGTCGAGATCGGCGGCGCATTCCGTATTCCAGACGTGATCACTTCCAGCGGGGGAAGCATCGTGGAAGTAGGCACGACGAATAAGACCCATTTAGCTGACTATGAGAAGGCCTTGACGGAGGATACGGGCGCTGTTCTGAAGGTGCACACCAGTAATTATCGGATTATCGGATTTACTGAAACACCGGAGCTAAGCGACTTGGCGGAGCTGGCACACAAGAATAACCTGCCGCTGATTAATGATCTAGGCAGCGGCTTACTGATGGATATGCGTCCATTTGGCTTGCCTTACGAGCCAACCGTGAAGGAAGTGCTGGACCAAGGCTGCGACATCGTGACCTTTAGCGGAGACAAACTGTTAGGCGGCCCGCAGGCAGGGATTATTGTCGGGAAAAAAGAATACATCGAAAAGATGAAGAAAAACCAGTTATTACGTGCGCTGCGAATCGACAAGATGACACTGAGTGCGCTGGAAGCCACCTTGTCCTTGTATCTTGACGAAAAAGAAGCGCTAAAATCTGTGCCGACACTGCAAATGATCGCCCAAAGTGAAGAGGACTGCTTGGGTAAAGCCGCGGAGCTGGCGGCGATGCTCCAATCGATCACGGAGTTGAGTGTGAAGATTGAAAAGGATAGCAGCAAAATCGGCGGCGGCTCGTATCCAGAGCACCTATTGCCGACCTATGCGGTTGTGTTGAGCAGCAGTAAATTCTCAGCGGATACGCTGCAGGAAAAGCTCCGTTTCGCTGCTACACCGATCATCAGCCGTATCAAAGAGGACTGCAACTACTTAGATATGCGGACGATCGCAATCGATGAATTCGCGCTGATTCAGGAAAGTCTGCAGGAGATTTTTGAATAGGAAAAGGAAGCTAAGACCATGCAACCACAAAAGCAATTAGTGGCCGTGTCTCATTGTGTTTTGAATCAAAACGCGGTGATTCACGGTTGGGAACGAGCAAGGGGAGCCTTTCCTTTTGCACTGGAGCTGCTTAGTCGCGGAATCGCATTGATTCAATTGCCTTGTCCTGAATTTATCGTACTGGGCGGGGATCGCCCTCCGATGACGTATGAGGAATACCGCGATTTGCCGAATTATCGTCACCAATGCCAAACACTGCTGCAGCCGATGATCCAGCAGATTCAAAGCTATCGAGCAGAAGGCTATCAGTATCTGGGGATAATCGGTATCCATGAAAGCCCGAACTGTTCCATCAGTGGACAACGAGGAGTTTTGATGGAGGAGTTTTTTTCGGAATGTCAGAAGGCCAAGATCGGAACCAATTATTTGGAGGTGCCCACGTGGTACAGCGAAAACGGTCAAGGCAGTTTTAGTGATCAGCTGCAACTGTTTTTAGAAAAAGGAGTAGAAAATGAATAGTAAAGCAAAAGTAATCGCGATGTGTGCCATCGCAGTCGTTTTGAATGTGGTGCTGGGTGAAGCAGTATCAATGATGAAGATTCCGTTATTGTTCTTGGATACGATGGGAACGATTTTTATCGCCGCGAACTTTGGGATGAGTTATGGGATACTAACAGGCGTGTCAACGAACTTATTAATGGGTTTAATCAGCGGACCGCTGTCGATTCCGTTTGCCTTAGTTAATGTGGCAGTGGCCATCGTTGTTGCATTGTTAGCGAAAAATGGTTTTGGTTTTGGCAAAGCACTGATCGCAGGTCTGTTGCTGGCATTCATTTGCCCAATGATCGGCGCACCGATTCGCTTAGCACTGTTTGGCGGGTTTACCGGATCAGGGACAGATATCGTCATCATGGCTTTACGGGCATCTGGCAAGGAAATGATCTCGGCAACCTATTGGGGCGCTGTAACGGGCAATCTGGTGGATAAAATCGTCTCTTGTTTATTAGTCGCTTGGTTTATCAAGCTGCCGCAAATGAAGCGCTTTGCAGTAAAATGAGCATGAATCGATTCTAAGGCTAAGGTGCTTAGTCTGGAAATTTTAAAGTGAGCTGGTTTCAACGAAAAGAACGTTGAGGCTGGCTTATTTTTTTGTTCATTTACGAATCGAGTGAAAAGGATTACTTTGCGATCATTTTCAACTGTGCTATGCTATAGGTAATCAACAATCGAGAGGAGGAGCTTACACATGGTCGGTATGTCAAAAATAACGCTGAATCAAGACAACTTGCGATTCCACATCAGCTTTTGTCATACTCTTACTTTTAAATCAGGGATCAAGGGGGCAGTCTGCCCAAAAACACCTGAATTTAAAGAAAATGCATGACCATGAGGTAAAATCCTGATTCGCTGGAATTTTAAAGAATAACAAGGTCATGTTTGGATTGCCCATTCATGATCTTTTTTTGCGAGTTCAGCTTTTTGAAAAGTGCTTACTTTACAGTGAACTAGCTGTCTCATGGTCTTGCTCTAAGGAGAAAAGATGATGTTGATACAAGTAAACAATATTACCAAGAATTTTAGTACAGTCCCTGTGTTTAAGGGGTTAACCTTAGGAATCAACGCGGGAGCAAAAATCGGACTGGTGGGGATGAACGGCTGCGGAAAAAGTACCCTGCTGCGGATACTGACAGGAGAAGAAGGGGTCAACGAAGGAACGGTCGCTCGTCGAAAGGGCTTAACGATCGGATATGTTCCGCAAAAGCTGGTCACTACGGATGAACGCGTCAAGGATTATCTATTCAATAGCTTTGAAGCAATCGGAAAAATCCGAGAAAAAATGCAGCAAGTAGAAAAGGCTATGACTGATTCTGCTGAAGATCTCGAGCGGCTTTTAGCACATTACGGACGGCTGCAGGAAGCCTATGAAGAAGCCGGTGGGTATACGCTGGAGGATCGAATCGTCGGCACTTTGAAGGGGTTGGGAGTTGACGATAAACTGGAGGCTCCTCTTTCAACCTTGAGTGGCGGGCGGCGGGTACGGGTAGAATTGGCGCGCGTCCTGACTGATCAAGCCGATGTCCTGCTACTGGATGAGCCCACCAATCATTTGGATCTTACTGGTATCCATTGGCTGGAAAACTACCTGAGTCACAGCAAACAGGCCTACTTAGTGATTTCACATGATCGAGAATTTTTAGATAATGTCGTCGAGCAAATCGTCGAGATCGAAGGCGAGCAGGCCATCAGCTATCCGGGAAATTACAGCAAGTTCGCACTGCTGAAGCGTGAACGAATTACTTTGCTGCAAAAGAATTATGATCTCCAGCAAAAGGAAATCCAGCGGCTGCAGCGAATGAGCCGGCGCTATCGTCAATGGGGACAAGAGTCGGATAATGAAGACTTTTTCCGCAAGGCCAAGGAGATCGAACGCCGAACAGAGAAGCTGAAGCAAGCATTGGTCAAACCGCCCGAGTCAGGTAAGAAGCGCCTGCAGCAGATCACGCAGGCGCAGCGATCAGGGAAGGAAGTCCTGATCGCTGAAGGCATCGGCAAGTTGGCGGAGGATCGCATCTTATTCGCCGAATCTGACTTTATTATTTATCGACAGGAACGCTTAGCGCTCGTTGGCGCAAATGGGAGCGGGAAAACGACACTGATCCGCTGTTTGCTGGGAGAAGAAAAATTAGATGAAGGCGTCATTAAAATAGGTGCCAGTGTCAAAATCGGCTATCTGCCGCAAAAGCTGACCTTTGATAAGCCGGCGCAACGTATCTTGGACTATGTTCGAGAATATTTAACGGAGGAACAAAAGGCGCGGCGAACGTTGGCGCGCTTCGGGTTTTTCGCGGAGGATATGTCCAAACGCATCCAAGACCTTTCCGGCGGTGAGCAGATGCGGTTGTATTTATTGAGGCTGCTGCAGCAGAAAATCAATTTTTTGATTTTGGACGAACCGACCAATCATTTAGACATCGATGGCAAGGAAGAATTGGAGGATATCCTGACCGATTTTGCTGAGACGCTGCTGGTGGTTTCCCATGATCGCTACTTTTTACGAAAGATTACGAAGGAACAGCTAGTGATCGAAGACGAAGCCATTCGCAAAAACAACTAAATCAATTTTTGAAAAAGCTAGTTTCAGCGACAAAGGTTGAAACTAGCTTTTTTTACGCAAAATTTCTCAAAATGACAAAACTGTTAGGTGTTTTTAGGTTCTTTCAATGGTTAGATTTCTGTGGATTCTGTATAGTTGCTCTAGAAACGAAAGAAGGAGCGATTAGTTATGAAAAAATTTTTAATTGGTTTAGTCAGTGTCATCGTCATCGCCTTTGTAGGCCTACAAATAGCAGATAAGGTTGTGAAGGGTGGGGATGATTATTACGTTCAGATCACTACAGATGGTCAACGGGTCGATGGAAAAGATGACAGCGGCAATCCCTATGTCGATTACAAGTATTCGCTACCCGGCTATGACAAGGATGGCAAGAAAAAAGAGTTAGACTTTAATGCATCCAAAGATCGTCCATTGCGACGGGAAGCGTTTCTTAAAGTAACGTGGAACAAGAAAAGGGGCGTGACTTCTTATGAAGAGGTCCAACAAAAGCAATTACCGAAAAAAGCCGCGGAAAAATTAGGAGTGTAAGTATGGAAAAAATCGTATCAGTTAATGAAGTGAAGAAGACCTACGGAAAAGGCAATCAGAAGAAAACCGAGGCCTTGAAGGGCATCTCCTTTGAAGTCGAAAAGGGCGAATTCGTCGGCATCATGGGTGCTTCTGGTTCTGGGAAATCGACACTATTAAATTTATTAGCAACCTTGGACAAGCCGACTGATGGCAAGATTCAGATCAATCAAGCCGATGTGACAAAGTTATCGGGGAATCAACTAGCAGATTTTCGCAGCCGTGAGATCGGCTTTATCTTCCAGGATTTCAATTTACTGGAAAATTTGACGGCTTCGGAAAATATCGCCGTACCATTATCACTGCAGGGTGTTAAAGGCAAAGAAATTCATCGTCGCGTGGCAGAAGTCGCTAAACGTTTGTCAATCGACAGCATTTTAAACAGCTATCCTGCTCAAATCTCCGGTGGACAAAAGCAGCGGGTGGCGGCGGCACGTGCGCTGATTACTCAGCCCACGATTCTTTTAGGAGACGAACCAACGGGTGCGCTAGATTCAAACAGTGCCCGCGATTTATTGGATACGATGGAGGAATTGAATCAAAAGGATCAGGTGTCAATTCTTTTGGTAACCCACGATCCTTTTTCAGCAAGCTATTGCCAACGCATCCTGTTCATCAAAGACGGCGTGATCTATCAAGAGGTCAAACGTGAAAATCAAACGCGAGAAGCTTTTTATCGTCAGATTTTAAGTATTCTCGGTAATCTGGAACAGTAGGAGGTTATTTGATGCTGTTAAAATTATCACTTACTGGGATCAAAGGACGCTTACGTGACTATGTCGTATTATTTTCAGGTCTAGTCGTCGCGTCAGGAATCTTTTACATGTTTGAAGGTCTAGCCACTAATGAGGCTTTTTTAGAGAATAATTCGATGATTAATTCGGTGGTAATGATCTTCCATTTAGGAACAGTCTTGCTATCCATCATTACCTTTGTCTACATTTTATACGCCAACTCGTTCTTGATGACGATGCGGCAAAAAGACTACGCCATGTTTATGATGCTAGGAGCAAAAGGCCGCAAGATCGCGCAATTGATCTTTATCGAAACCTTTGTCGTGGGTGTCAGTGCGACCGTCGTCGGCACGGTGCTCGGTATCGGCTTAAGCACGATCGTTCAGCAATTATTAGTCAAGCAATTGGCGATCAAGATCACCCACTTTACGGCGGTCAACTCTTCCGCCATCCTCTTTACCTTGATCTTTTTCACCGTAATTTTCTTGCTGGCCGCCTTCGTCAATGCTATGACGATTGTGAAAAAGCCGATCCTGAATCTGCTGCGGGCAAGCGAAACACCCTTGCCGGCGAATCGTAAGATCATCACCTTAGTATTAGAAGTATTAGCGGGAATCGTCTTTTTAGGAATAGGTTATTTCATGATGTCGCAGGTGACGACTTTAGCATTCTTAGCTTTGATCGTGGCGTTGATCACGATTATCTTGGGAACGTATTTTGTTTTCCATTCCATCTTGATCTTTGTTCTGGATATGTTGAAGCGCAGCGACAGTATCGCATTGAAGAAACTGAACAATTTTACCCTGTCTCAATTAAGCTTCCGCATCCAAGACTATACGCGGATCTTATCGATGGTGGCGATGCTCTTTGCTTTAGCCTTAGGGGCGATCACCGTCGGATTAGGCTTCCATAATGAGATCATGAAAATGACCGAAGCGACCTCAACCTATGATTTAGTGTTGAATAATGGACAAGACTATGGCGCTTCAGATCTTAAGGGAATTACGCCGTCGTCGGATGTCGCTTATCAGCAGAAAGAAGACAAGGACAACGTTTATTATATTCGCGAACAGTTTAATCAAGCGCCACTGAAGGTTAGCCTGTTTTCCGGAGCGGGTAAAACGAAAAAAACGCAATACAACGGTGAAAAGTTAGCCAATGATTTAAACGCCTCAGACGAACTGCGCTCGTTGGAATTACCTGAGCAAAGTACGAAAAAACAGCAATTCGTCTCTAGTGAAGCATTCGCGGCCTTACCGGGCGACACAACAGAACTACGCCTGATTTCGGTGAAGGACTTTGCGGAGGATCAAGCGGCGTTGAAGAAACTTGCCGAAGAGAATTTCAGTAAAAATCCAACATTGAATAAAGACACAGGAACGATGACGCAGAAAGCACTCGTTTATGAGCTTTACAATGCCTTGTTCTCCGGCTTTGAATTTATGGGCTTCTTCTTGGGTATCGCCTTTTTAACGATGCTGGCAAGCTGTTTGATGTTCAAAATTCTATCCGGCGCCAAGAGCGATATCCAACGCTACAGCATGCTGGAGAAAATCGGCACTCGCCGCAAACTATTGAATCAATCGATTCGCAGAGAGATCGGCATTTTATTCTTAGTCCCAGGACTCTTAGGTGTGACCCATGTCCTGTTTGGTCTAAAAATGTTTACGACATTGTTGAGCGAACCCTATAGCAATATCTGGCTGCCTTTCTTGATCTTCTTTGTTCTGTACTTTGTCTATTATCTGTTGACGGTATGGATCTACACAGGGATCGTGATGAAACGCGACGCCTAGGATTTGTTACATGTAAAAAGACTCTCAGAAATCAATAACTGGTTTCTGAGAGTCTTTTTTATACTATTCTCAACTCTCTTGATCTTGAGAATGAAAAGGCTGTCAAAACAATCGTTGACAATTTGTTTAAACAAATATAGTATAAATGTATGGTTTAATACTAATGACGGAAATGGAAAGAGGTTAAGCAAATGAGAAACTTACGCGATACAAATTTTGTACCAGAATGGGTCACTGTTACTGATGAAAAGGTCGTTCCGAAAATTGACTGGATCAAACAAAAAAAGCTGGATGTTCCTTACGGTGATCACGATCTTCAAAAGCTGGATGTTTATTTGCCAGAGGGAGAAGGTCCATTCCCAGTGGTCGTACTAGTCCATGGCGGTGGATTTGCCTATTGCGATAAACGGGATTGGCATCTTTATCCTGGATTTTTTGCCTTACAGGAAGGCTTTGCGTTAGTATCTGTCAATTACCGTTTATTGCCTGGCATCAAGCGAATGGACCCAATTGATGATCTTACGGCGGCAGTAGCTTTCATTAAGGATAATGCCGAGGACTTCAATTTAGATGTGGAAAATTTCTTCCTATATGGTACATCGGCAGGCGGAAATCTGGTTTCGCAAGTGGGGTTACGCACGGCGGCTAAGGGAGAACCTGTTAGTGGCGTAGCAGCGTTGTGTCCGTTGCTTGATTTCAGCAATCAGTCCGCCTTTATGGAGATTTTTGAAGCCATCGCACCGGAATATATACAGCTAAATCGGCAGGTGATGCTCGCTTATCTAGGCTTTGATCCAGCGCAGGATATCGAGGCTGCCAAAGAAGCAAATATTGATCATGTACTGACTGAAAAAGCTCCACCGTTTTACATCCAGCATGGCACGATGGATCCGGCAGTTCCCGTGGAGCAATCCATAAATTTTGCTCGAAGCCTGAAGGAAAAAATCGGGGAAGAAAAGGTTGTTTTGGACCTTATGCCCGAGACGGGGCATGCCGGCGGCGGTCAGGAGTTTTTAGAGCAGGAGCATGTTCAGCCGATTCTTGCGTTTTTCAAGGCATTGATTAAATAGTATTTGGGGCGGTACTACTTTGCCGCCCCTTTGATGTATCTCGTTAAAAGGAATGATTAGACATGTATCGACTTATCTGGCATCAAGTATTTTCAAATTATGGGAATCTCCATTTCAGGCCCAATGGGAGAACCGAAAAAATTGCAATCAAACAAAATCTCTCCGGTAAGGGCGTTCGGGTGGAATTTTCAAACAAGTATGATCACGACACAATGAAGGTCATTCGCGCCCAGGTATCAACGGCTCCCAATATGATGAATGCTCGACCGCTCACGTTGGATAACCAAAGCAGCTTTAAAATTCCTGGCGGGCAGTCGCTTTGGTCGGATCTTGCTCAGCTTGAGGTGCCGCATAAATCATCGCTTTATTTTGAGCTGGAGATAGCCAATGAAACAAATGATTTGTCCACCTCAGCCCATAATTTTTCAACGCAAATCTATCAGACGAATATCACTGATTTTGGGATGAATTATGTGTATGGTATCACCTCGATCGCGTTGCAGACGGAAGATCGAGGAGCGACAGTTGCCTTCTTCGGTGATTCATTAACGAATCAGGGCTATTACACGGACGGAGCCACACGCTGGCTTTATGGGCACCTTGAAGGAGTGACCGCCATCAATCAGGGCATTTGGGGCAATCGTTTGCTGCTGCCGGGGACTTCGAATTCTGAATGGAAGAATAGCTTCGGACAGCCTGCGGTCGATCGCTTTAAGCATTTAGTCAGTTATCATCCTGATGTGGCAGTGATACTGATCGGGAATAACGATCTCTATCAAGTCGGCTCTGAAAATAAAGAGGAGCTGCCTACCGCGAACCAGATGAAGGCAGCCTACACGCGGATCATAAATGAGGCGCTGGCAGCCGGGATCACACCGATACTGGTCACCTTGACGCCATTCGAGGGAGCGCTCTCCGGTGAAGAAAACGCTTGGTCACCAGATAAGGAAGCTATTCGAAGGGAAATCAATCAATGGCTTCGACAAGGTGAAGGGACTATTGATCTGGATCGTTTTGTACGAGATGCGTCAGATCCTCGTAAATTAGCTGAGGCGTTCGATTCGGGGGATCATTTACACTTCTCTGAAAAAGGTGGGAAAAAAATTGGCGAATTCATAGCGAAGCAGCTATCTGAATTCATAAAGGGAGTTGGAGGTTAGATGAAACTGAACATTCTGCTGACGAAGTTTTTATACCAGCTCACAACTGTGAATCGAAGCAAGTACAATGCGTCGTTTCCCATTGAGCAGCCGGTCGAAACATTCAGAAATATCAGCTATTCCGCGAATGGAGATAAGAAGCAGGTGCTTGATATTTACACGCCGGATGTAAAAAGAAAGTATCCGGTAGTGGTTCAGATTCATGGCGGTGGATGGACGCTGGGGGATAAGGACGATAACATCGGCTATTGCGAATATCTTGCCTCAAAGGGTTATGTCAGTGTGGCGATCAATTATACCTTGGCTCCCAAAGCGCCTCATCCGACGCAAGAGCGTATCGTGTTTGAAGCTTTTCGCTGGATTAACGAGCACATTGGCGAGTACGGTGGCGATCCTCAAAACATCTTCTTGTCTGGTGATTCAGGTGGAGCTCATCTGGCTGCCACAGTGGCGAATGTTTGCACGAATAAGAAAGCACAGGAGGTCTTCGGTGTAGAGCCGCCACTGCGAAAGGAACAAATTCGCGGCATGGTCTTGTTTTACGGAGCCTACGACTTTCTGACAGCGAAATACGCGAAGTTTCCCTTCATTAAGGTCAGCTATGAGTCATT